>CAYMLE010000026.1:0-26612 GCA_964391115.1 uncultured Herbinix sp.
TAATTCAATATAAACAATGGACGGTAGCAATTATACTTGCACAGATCTAAGATCTTAACTTATTTACAAGTGTATTATTACCGTATTATCCATAGAAATCTTATTATGTAGAGAATAGCTTAAAAATAAGATGATGAGATCGCATAAAACCCCAAACATCTCTCTACCATTACTTGATAAAGAGTTGATTTGGGGTTAGTAAGTTGTATCATGATTTATGCTATGATACTTTCTCTATTTGATTCACTATAATGTTTTGTTATTCAGTTTTGCTATTAAGTTTTGCTATTATACTTTTCCATAATGCTTTTACTACAATGCTTTTGCTACAATGCTTTTGCTACAATGCTTTTGCTACAATGCTTTTGCTACAATGCTTTTGCTACAATACCTCGCTACTATGTTTAGATAAAATTACTTAACTCCTTCAATCATCATAGAAGAAACATAATCCTCCACATTCTCCTCTGGAAACCATGACTTTATAATCTCCCTTGAGTTATCCTTTGGTGTTAATTTGATTTCTTGAAAGCCAGCATGTTCTAGCATTAATCTAATATCCTCAACATATTCTGCTCCACCGATACAGCCTGCAACCAATGCCAGATCTTCCTTTATCTTATCTGGTAATTCTTCCGTAGCAACAACATCAGATATTGATAACCTTCCACCTTTTTTAAGAACTCTATATGCTTCGCTGAATACCTTCATTTTATCTAAGGAAAGATTGATCACACAATTCGATATAATCACATTAACTGATTCATTAGCAACTGGTAAATGTTCAATTTCTCCCAATCTGATATCCACATTGGTATAGCCTGTTTTTATAGTATTATTTCTAGCCAACTTAATCATTTCTGGTGTCATATCAACTCCAATAACATATCCGGTTTCTCCTACCTGCCTTCTCGCAAGAAAACAATCAAATCCTCCTCCACAACCCAGATCAAGAACCGTTTCTCCTTCCTGTATTGCAGCAATTGCGATTGGGTTACCGCAACCGAGACCCATGTTTGCTTCAGTTGGAACATCTACAAGTTCCTCTTCTGAATACCCGATTTTTAGAGCTACATCAATGGTATCTACCGGATCACAGCTACAGCAACAGCTGCCTCCACAGCATCCTCCACTCGAGCCCTCCTGTGCAACCTTTGCATAATTCTCTCTAATAAACTCTCTGGCTTCTTCTTTGTCTTTGGTAACCGTATTATCCATCCTATCTTCATTCATCCTACTACCTCCATATCATCATAAACTTACTTTCACTCTAATAGACGGAAACAAAAGAAAAAGGACGCAGAAATGGAGGGCACTGAAAAAGCCCATTTTTTTAGTATGTTATTTGTTCAATTTCTTCAACTTGTTCAACATTTTTTTCAACAATATTTGCAGTCTTTACTTTTATGTTGATAATCAATGATATTCCCTCTTCGATCCTGCTCTAGACTACAACAGTTCGTTAGCATTTCTTTTAATAACGTTCGCGCCCTTTGAACTCTTGATTTCGCTCCAGATAGAGACAACCCGGTGTGAAGTGCCAATTCCCTTTGTGTAAGCTTCTGAATCTCGGTTAACATAATAGCCTCTCTATATTTTTCAGGAAGGTATTGAATCATTGTATTTAAACATTGTGATATTTCATTATTCAGAGTCTCCTCCTCAGGTTCTGCCCATAACATATCCTCTGGGAGACATTCTATATAAGTTTCGTGACTTTTCGCTCTGTAGAAATCAATAATTGCATTTCTGGTAATTGAATATATCCAAGCTCGCAATTTATGTGTACTATTTAAGCTATCTATATTCGTATATATTTTTATAAAAACGATCTGCAATAGATCTTCTACATCCTGTTCATTATTAACTTTGGTTTGAATAAAGCCTTTTAACGGTAACCTAAACTCTTCCCAAAGACTCTCTAAATTAGGTATCACTTTCGACTCCCCCTTAAAATAGGTAACTCTATTTCAACCAAGTCCGCTTCCCCTTGGAATTTGACCCACTACTTATTACCTTTATAGTAAATGCTAACACATACCCATTAAGATCAGTATCAAAAACGACTTAACGTTTGTCAATATCTGAATTCTGGTTTGCAAATTAGCTATATCATTCTATCATTCATATAAATCTTGAACCATCTTCCCCTACTTCACCGTAATATCCTGTTTTGGAATTCCTAATTGATTATTGTTCACACTAGGTTCCTGAATCATACTAAGAACATAATCCTTTAAAAACCCCAGTTCAGTTGATGATTTCCATAGCTCATATCCTTGTGAATTCAAGACTTTGTCACTGACTGATCCTGCCGTCCCCCCATAGTAGTTGATGTTCAATAAACTCATTGTTTCCGCCATCAACCTTTTCTCCTGTTCCGAATATATATCTAAGGCAGTTAGTTCCTCATAGGTTTTATTGAAGGAGGCGTTGGCAAAATAACCTTTGGAATATTCGTTAAAGTGAATTAGATTCTCATCCTTTCTCCCAGTCTCTTTTACCCAGCCCTCTACATCTACCTGAGATGTGTTGTAATCAAAACCTTTTAATGCTTCATAGGTTAGAACCCCATACTGCACTGGGTACGTAATAAGTGAGCTCGTTGCGATATCATAGATTGATTTTGAACCCTTATTATTAGATTTTATATCCTGTATATGAACATGACCACTAAGAATTAGATTAATACCCAATTCTTCAAATACGGTTATAGCTTTTTCACTGTTATCCAGAGTAAATCCTTCAAACAATATTTCACTGTGGTTAAATAGATTATGATGCATCACGGTAACAATCTGGGCATTACTCTTCTTAGCCAAATCACTGCATTCCATGATCCATTCAATGGTATCGTCTCCGATCCTACCATTGGTCGTAGGCATAAATCCATTATACTGATATTGATTTGTATCCAACATTAAAAACCATACATCCTCGGATGGAGCTGCCAGATAGCTTAGAGTAGAGTTATCTTTCGATATAGCCTCTTCGTATCCCAGGCTATGATAGATGGTTTTAAAGTCATTTTGATCGATCGTGTCTGTTCTATATTGCTCCGTTCCCTTATAACCTTTTGCCCAGGGGTTTTGTATATCATGATTGCCGGGTATAACATAGACCCGTGTCCCTGACTTCTTCTCAACCTTTTCAAGCTTCTCCGCCAACTGCAGGTGACTTTCCTTTTCACCGTTATTGGTTAAATCACCACTGATGATAAGGATATCTGGTTTTTCTTTATAGATATCCTCTACAAAGGCATCTATAATCTCAGTAACATAATTAAGCTGTCTACCGTCACTGGCTGCTAAAACAGCTTGAAACGCTTCCCCCTTATCATTTAAGGTATTTGTCAGATAGTGTAGATCGGTGGCAATGAACATCTTAATGTCCTTGCCCGACTCAATTGTATTCTGATTTCTCGGGCTACAGCCCGCCAGTAAGGATAGGACTAATATGATACATAAGATCAACGGATTATATCTGTTTTTTTTCATAGTAACCTCGTTAAATATTAATTTTGTTAGGTATACGAAACATTAAAGTTTGTGTAATTGTATGAACAACTAATACATATTTCATATGATTATGACTTGCTTCAACGCTAATTCCGCAAAACTTACACTCCGCAACAGTATTTGATGTTTGGCTTTCTTCCGAATTAGTTATATATAGACTGAATACTAGCCCATCACTTTCACACAGACTAATTCAAGCCTTATGAAAAGAAATAACTCAATCGTATACTATAGTTAATTTATAATATATCCCATTGTTTTATAGGTAACCAACCATATATACTTATTATATTACTATTATACATTAGGAGGGTCAATGAATGAGTAAATTTATATATAATCCACCTGCGAATGGCTACCCTGAGTGGAATAACAATCCTGAAATCGTTCACTTAAATCGAAAAGATGCTCATGCTGCTTGCATTTCTTACGATTCCATAGAAGACGCCTTAAAAATGGATGTAGAATCTTCTCCTTTTTATAAATCCTTAAATGGCATGTGGAAATTTAGCTATGCAAATAAGCCAACGGAACGTATAGCCGATTTTTATCAATCGGACTATGACTGCAGTTCATGGAAAGAAATAACCGTACCCTCACACTGGCAGCTACAAGGCTATGATTATCCTCAATACACGAATGTTGTCTATCCATGGGTAGAAACTGAGGATATAAAACCACCCTTCGCTCCCACCGAGTATAATCCGGTAGGTTCCTATGTTCGTTCCTTCTCCGTACCGAAGGACTGGATGGATCGCCACATATATTTGAGCTTCCAAGGGGTGGAGTCCGCCTTCTACGTATGGATAAACGGAGATTTGGTTGGTTTTAGTAAGGACAGCTTTACCCCAGCAGAATTTGACATCACATCCTATCTTCATGAAGGTGATAATAAGCTGGCTGTTGAAGTATACCGTTGGAATGATGGAAGCTGGCTTGAGGATCAGGATTTTTGGAGGCTGAGCGGTATCTTCCGTGACGTCTATCTATATTCGAAACCCAAATCACACATTGAAGATTATTTCGTTATCACTGATTTAGATGATAATTACATGAATGCCCAACTCGATATAAAAGTTAAGTTATCGAATACGCCTGACTTACCCGGGGACGATACTTATCTCGAAGCACAATTATATCATAATGATAATCAGGCTCTACTTCCAAAGCCCATTACTCTCCCAATCGATTCCTTAAACAAAAGCTCTTGCGAAGTAACCTTATCGACCCATATAGAAAATCCCTTGAAATGGAGTGCGGAGAATCCAAATCTATATACCTTGGTACTAACCTTGAAGACACAGGATGATATCTTAGTAGAAGCAATCAGCTCCCACATAGGTTTTCGTAAATTTGAACTTAAAGACGGCTTGATGCATATTAACGGAAAACGTATTGTGTTTAAGGGCGTGAACCGTCATGAATTCTCCTGTGATAAAGGCCGAGCCGTTGATCTCAGTGATATGGAAAACGACATTAAGCTAATGAAGCAATATAACATCAATGCAGTTCGTACCTCTCACTACCCGAACCATCCAGCATGGTATAAGCTTTGTGATCGTTATGGAATCTATTTGATTGATGAAACGAATCTGGAAACCCACGGCTTATGGCATTATCATCAGAAAAAAGAAGAGGATATTAATGTCCCCGGAAGTAAAGCCTGTTGGACGCCTGCTGTGCTAGACCGTGCTAATTCCATGTTCCAGAGAGATAAAAATCATCCATCTGTTCTGATCTGGTCCCTGGGAAATGAGTCCTTTGGAGGAGAGAATTTCATAAAAATGCACGATTTCTTCCGAAGCAATGACCCTACACGAATCGTTCATTACGAAGGTGTTGTTCACCTAAGACAATATGAGGCAGCCTCTGATATCGAAAGTCAGATGTATACGAAACCTAGCGACATTGAACATCAGTTGCACCATAATAACAAACCCTTCCTCCTATGCGAATACAGTCATTCCATGGGTAATTCTACTGGTAATTTATTCAAATATACGGAACTCTTTGATCGTATACCAAGGGTTCAGGGTGGCTTTATATGGGACTGGGTAGATCAGGCGCTCCGAACGAAAACACCGGAGGGTATCGAATACTTAGCTTATGGTGGTGACTTTGGTGAAAAGCCGAACGATGGAAATTTCTGTGGTGATGGAATTATCTTCGCAGATAAAACAGTATCTCCAAAGCTATATGAGGTAAAACGCTGCTATCAAAATGTAACGTTTACACCTGAAAATCTATCCAAAGGGCTAATCCGAATAGAGAATAAAACCTTATTTACAAATCTTAAGGAATATACATTTGTTTGGCAGTTATATAAGAGTGGCATAAGTATCGCTGAAGGAAAAGAAATCATTGATATCGAGCCCGGTTCCTCTTCTACTGTTACAATCCCATATGGTGAGCTAGAACCATGTGAAATGAATGAAGAATACTATATTACAGTTGGATTTGTTTTAACCTCCCCTACCCTATGGGCTGATCAGGATCATGAAGTAGCCTTTGATCAATTTATGTTACCGGTTGTGTATAAAGCTACAAATGTTTCTGAAAGATCATGTTCGGAGATAACCCATTTGGAAGATAATGATATCTTCAAGATCACAGGATCCACCTTTACCATAACATTTAATAAAAATAGTGGAGATATCATTTCCTACGTCGTAGGTGGTACTGAACTTATAAAAGCCGGCCCTACTCCAAATTACTGGAGAGCTTACACAGATAATGATCGAGGAAATGGTTTGCCGAAGCGATGTGAAACCTGGCGTGAAGCGAGTCAAAGTAGATCATTAAAGTGCTTTTCAACAGTGATTGAAAATGGTCAAATCCAGATATCTGTAGAATATGAATTGCCGACTACTCAAGTATCGATAAGCAAGATAATCTATACGATTCATGGAGATGGACAAATTGATGTGAAGGTTGATCTCTTACCCGGAGCTGATTTACCTGAGATTCCAGAGATCGGTATGCTAATGCAGCTGGATCAAACGTTTGATAATCTCAGCTGGTATGGTAAGGGCCCCCATGAGAACTATTGGGACAGAAACCTTGGTGCTAAGCTTGGCATCTATTCCGGTAAGGTCAGCGAACAATTGACTCCTTATCTGCGACCCCAGGAATGTGCAAACAGGACCGACGTTCGATGGGCTCGATTGACCAATGAACAGGGTGCAGGTATTGAGTTTATCGGTAGCCCAACCGTAGAGCTAAATACCCTTTCTTATACACCCTTTGAGCTTGAGGCTTATGATCATGGTTATAAGTTACCAGATCGTGATAAAGTTGTGATTAGAATAAATTATAAGCAAATGGGTGTGGGTGGTGATGATACCTGGGGTGCAAGAACTCATCCGGAATTCTTACTGTACTCTAACCGTAATTATTCCTATTCCTTTGCTATAAAGGGAATTATGAAATAGTTAAAGATATTAATAACAATAATACACCAAAAACCACAATGTTATATTAATAGATAATTATTGAGTATATACATTTACAAAAGGCAAGGAATATTCTTACTATTCCTTGCCTTTTACTTTAATCATATAGACTTTGATTAATGCTGTCTTCTATATATCCGTGCTAGTTCTTATTTGGTTAAAACACCGTTTTATTATATCCTTATACTGTCATCTACTTTCCAACATAATAAGTCTCTGTCGGTCCCAGATAGCTTTCAGCCGGTCTCTTACCTTCTGGATAGATTACCAGCTTCTCTAATACAAAGCCCGGATTCACAGCATATACACGCAGAGTATTTAATCCTTCTTTACAGTTAATTTTACTGCTATGTCTACGGATATTATCTAGTACATTGTTAGCCCAGGTATCATTACCAACATAATAGCCTTCCGAAATCGGATTTACAAGGTTAATCTCATCCTCATTTGTCTGTAAGCCATAGAATAAGGTATTCTCTGTTGTTACCGGATTCGACGGCTGCATGTATAATTCCACTTCATAGGAACCAGCTTGATTGACAACAAAACGATATTCCAGATAAGGAGCATCCACTCCTGGTGTAAAATATGCTGTAGTAGGGAAAGCCTTCATAGCAGATAAGGTCTTACCATAGCCTTCCAGTACTTCAAACTTATGAACCTCTCCTTGTTTACCTGCTGCTTCCTTATGCAAGGAATAATGCTCAGCTTCAATGGAGATATATCCATTGGTATCAACAAAGGTCATATCCTCTAACCCACTGATATCGGGCTGTGCTGCATTTACAAGAACAGTACAGGTACCAAGAGGCAGCTTTACAACTATTTTACCTTCAGTCTCATCCTTCATCGCACTTCGGTCAATCGATACCTTAACCACATCAACTGCATTTTCCAGACCATCTAAGCTTCCGTTCTTCTTAGAACAGGTTAACCAGGAAGATTCACAGCTAATCTCATAATCAGCAACTTTATCACTAATACTTGCGATGGTGAAGGAAGCCTCCCTAACATCGGGTTGCAAGAAATCATTTAAAAATAATATATTTCTATGCCATGCACTACCCTCAGAGTGTTGCTCCGTTCCATCGATGGTAACTACCAGTCTTGGTTTATTCGCCGGTAATACGTGTGCTAATACCGGATTCTGGCATTCTTCTTCATTCCAGTGAACGAACCCAATATGCTCGGACAGTCCCATCGCATACCACTTGCCATCATCAATGGTATGATACAGCTCTACCAATTCCTGATCTCGATCAAAGCACTCTACAATCTGCTTCGAAAGGATATTCGCCTCCATCTTACCAAGGGTTGCGACATAGTGATTTTTCCCTGTAAGTAGCTGCATTTTCTGCAGGTTAAGATTACCTACGGTAGGATAATATACCTGTGAGAAATATGCTGGTAGATTTTTCTCATCAACGAGTTGATAGAGTTCATCCGCAATATCGATTAAATAATCAATCTGTTGTAAGGTCTGATCCGTTTCCTTGTAATTAACCGGATGATATACCTTAGAATTCATAGCCTCCGGTCTGCGCTTATGAGCAATCTTTGTATAACCGGTCAGTAGCTCAAATACCTTTTTGAGCTCTGCTTCCTGGAATACACCATCATACTGCTGCTTAATCCATTGCTTAGTATAAACTTCCGTTTGATTAATACCGTTGGTTCCCCAGGTTTCAAAATCATAAGCTAAATCTAAGAAATAAGCTAAGGGGAATTCCATGGTACATACATCACCGACATTTACAATCCAAAGATCCCGTACACCAAAATCATAAGCCATACTCATCTGTTCCCAAACCTTCGGAAGGTAGGAGCTATTAATCCATTCATATGAAATCGGTCCGCCATGATAGTCAAAATGATAATACATACCATAACCACCCTTATGACTACGCATCTCTTCGGTTGGCAAGGTACGGAGGTTACCATGATTATCATCGCAGAGCATTAAAATTACATCCTCCAGCTCCTCCGAGTTAATTAAGCCAGGGGTATCCTTATCTCCATAGAAGAAGGGTTCTACTTCTTTATATAAGGCCAGCATTCTAGAAGTTTCGGAAAGGTTCGAATTAACGTTATCTTTAATCAGCTGGTTCTGTGTCTTAAGAACATCACGAAGGAAGTTAATATTATCCGCGAGGGTAGCTTCTCTACCCATAATTGCAGTGTCGGCTTCACCACGCATACCAACCGTGATTACATTTTCGAATTTACCGCTGCGCTTCAAACCATCTTCCCAGAACTTAATAATTCCTTCTCGATTGGTATTAAAGTTCCAATCATCACCATAGATTGAATCCTTACCGCGAAGATATTTATATTCTTCTCCATAACGCAAACATGGCTCATGATGGGAGGCTCCCATTACTACTCCATATTCATCGGCTAGTTCAGCATTCGCCAGTCCAGGACCATCATCACTGAAACGGGAGGACCACATCGCAGGCCAGAGATAATTACCCTTAAGTCTTAATAATAGCTCAAACACATGGTCATACATGTTGGCATTAAAACCACCAAAATTCTTATGGGTCCAGTTACCGTAGGCCGGCCATTCATCGTTAATAAAGAAGCCACGGAAACGAACGGAGGGTACTTTTGATATATATTTCAAATCAGCCTCAAAGGACACGGAATCTCTACGCTTCGGCTTCACATCACTCCAATCTACCAAAGGAGATACACCTAGTAGTTCGGACAAATGGAATAATCCATAGATTGTTCCTCGTTTGTCGCTACCTGCGATTACGAGGGCTTTGTCAACACCTTCAAAGGGATGGTCAATTACCTGAAATAGATACACTTCACGTTTGCCAGTAATCTCCGATAAATTGATAAGCTGTTTCTTATCCAACTCCTCTAGGACTGGGCTATGGCCCACAGTACCATATAATACAACGGTCTTTCCAAGCTTTTGTCTTTCTTTCGTTGCTTGTGGCGCCTGTCCAAAAACCCGCTCGATATCATGCATAACCTTACCAGCAATCTTAATAACACCACGGAAGGCCTCATCTTCCTGATAAAACAAGGAGCCTGCAGTTGCTTTTAACAATTCTTGGTTGATTATAAATTCCATTAAAATCCCCTTTCTTTATCGATCTTACTCTCTATTATTGTTCTAAATTATAGATCACAGTCAATTTACTGAGCATTATTTGCCTTATTTTACATTTGATCTATAGAAAATAATAGCATAGTATTTATTGAGTTTCTATAAAAAATAGAAAGAGTATAAGAAATGACATACTAATATGTTAATAAACCATGTAAAAAGAACACACCGTACATTGCTCAAAATATAAGGTGTGTTCTAGTCAATACTATTTCGCTAGTCGAATTACATTCCAGGAGAGGTTCTTCAGGTTAGCATGAAGCATACCATTCTCTACCTGTGCATCTCCGCCCTTGTTTGGTGTTACTTGGAAGGGGTCAGCCTCGGTGTTAACAGCCTTAACATCGTTATGATGCATAACGATATGCTCAACCACTTTATAATCCTCAAAATGTCTAACATCACATTCAAAGGAAAGGGAATCTTCCATATCCCTATTCAGAGCAAAGATGGTCAGTTCATCCTTCTCCTCATTGTATACTGCAGCTGATTCAAGTGCCGGCACATCGGTGTAGCTCTTTGTATCAAAAACAGGAGTCGATATAATCGGGTTTAAAGAAACGCCTCTACCATAGTTGGAAACATGCATGAAAGGATAGAAAATCGTCTGTCTCCATGCTCCTCCACCATTGGAAGTCATAATTGGTGCGATAACATTAACTAACTGAGCAAGACATGCCATTTTAACACGATCAGCATGCTTTAAGAAGGTGATCAGCATACCACCAACGAGTAATGCATCCTCAAAATTATATATATCCTCAAGCTGAGGAGGTGCTACTGTCCAACGCTCAATCTTCTTGTCTGCACTATTGGAATGATACCATACATTCCATTCATCAAAGGATAAGTTAATCGTCTTCTTCGATCTCTTCTTAGCCTTCATATAGTCTGCTGTGGAGATAACGGACCGGATAAAGGCATCCATATCCATGGTTCTTGCAAGGAAATCCTGTGTATCATTTTCATGATTACCATAGTACTGATGTAGAGATATATAATCAACATGGTCATAGGTATGCTCCAGAACGGTAGCTTCCCACTGAGGGAAGGTCGGCATTCCAATACCTGAACTACCACAGGCTACAAGTTCAATGGAAGGATCTACCCATTTCATAATCTTAGCTGTCTCGCAAGCGATGCGGCCATATTCCTCAGCTGTCTTACTTCCGATCTGCCAAGGACCATCCATTTCGTTACCAAGGCACCATACTTTCATATTGTGGGGATCTGCATATCCATGGCTCTTTCTCAAATCACTCCAATAGGTTCCGCTGGGATGATTGCAGTATTCCACTAAATTACGGGCTGCATCTGCACCACGGGTTCCTAAGTTAACTGCCATCATAACCTCGGAATTCGCCTGTTTTGCCCAATCAGCAAATTCATTGGTACCGATGTAATTTGGCTCAATAGTTCCCCAGGCAAGTTCGGTTCTTCTCGGTCTATCTTCTACCGGTCCAACACCATCTTCCCAATTATAACCGGATACGAAATTACCACCAGGATATCTAACGATAGGAACATTTAATTCCTTCACCATCTCCATAACATCTTGGCGAAAACCTGCTTTGTCAGCCTTTGGGTGACCAGGCTCGTAGATACCACCGTATACAGCCCTTCCCAGATGCTCAATAAAGGAACCATAGATTCGTTTATCTACTTCACCAATCTTGTACTCCTTATCCAAAATCATTTTAGCTTTTTTCATGCTTGACATAAATTTACCTCCTATAATAAGTTGAAGTTATTGTATATTTTACTAATTTCTTAACACTTTTTCAATTGGTACTATTCTATATTGTTTCTCTACATTTTTCAATAATATTAAGGAATAAATAATTTTTGATATGGTTTTGTAAACTTATCTAATAAAATTATTGTTTTGAACTACTATAGTACATTATATCGAAAAGAGGAGAAATCCGCTAGTCCGCCGATCTCTTTCGTGGAATAAAGGAACAACCCAAATCGACAGCCTACAAACATATCCAGCTTATAGGTCATAGGATAGGTAACCCCCAACTTCTTCCACTGGTCTCCTTCTTGATAAAAGAACTCACATGTATCAATGTTATCGACAAAGTTGGCATATGCCTTTAAGGTTACCGTACTTCCTTGTATTGGAACTCTGGCATACTCCTTGGCCGGTCTAGTATCAATTTCATTTTTACCGAACATATTATGATCGAAGGCATCCCGTCCCAGCATGACCAGATAATATTGATCCATTTCCTTTGTCAATGCAATGAGTCCATAGGTGCTGATCAGGAGACATAAGCCTGCATAATCACCCTCCCTAAGACCACTACCATCTAAGGTAACCACTGCTTCACAGGCCGGTCCCATGGTACGCTGAGTCAACGTGTTTTGTGCATATACAAGATTCGGACTTAGTTTACCCGACTGAATCCGATAAACTCCAGGCTTTTTCGTAACGGACCAGAGTGTCGCATCAGGGATATGGTTCCACTGCCAGTAATCCTTTAAACAAACATTTCCCAGTTCATCTGGCTCGTAGATAAAATCATCATCTCCCACCAGAGGCTTGTATTCATAGCCAGGTCTAGTACTGGGAAGCTCGATGTATTCTGGCGCCTTCTCATCGAATACTGGAAAGTCATTCTCGAAGCGAAGGGGTATTATAACAGGAATTCTTCCAACCGCACCATGATCCTGGAACAGTATCGAGTACCATTTTCCGTCGGGGGTGTCTACGATACCACCCTGTGCTATTCCAGAATTATGATATCCCATATCATCATTAAATACTTCTTCACCGATAAATTCTCCCTCAAGAGTATCTGCCACAAAGCAAGCCTGTGTTCTTCTTCCGGTGGATTTAAGAGCATGGATAAAGAAGGCATAATATTTTCCATTGATCTTATAGAAATGCGCTCCTTCATAGCCCAGATTCCGTGGTTCCGTATCTCTGACGATTATTCGATTTAGTCCTCCGGGCTTCGCACCGGAAAGGTCACTCTTCAATTCGACCAGTTGTATCTCTGTATTACCATGAATCAGGTATACCCGATCATCGTCATCAAACAGAATGGAACAGTCGTGATAAAAGCCCTCCATAATATGTTTTGTCCAGGGACCATTTATATCGGTTGCAGTATATACATAGGTTTTATGTGTATCGTTTGCTACAAAGCAAACATAGAATTGACCCTTATGATATCGAAGTGATCCAGCCCACATACCCTTACTGTAGATATGATTCTCACCTTCCAGTCTTTGTCCCGGGGTATCCTCTAGTGCATCATATACATGGGTAACTGTCTCCCAATGAATCAGGTCATAGGAACGTAAGATAACGCAACCTGGCATGAAATGCATGGTTGTACTTATCATATAATAGGTATCTCCCACGCGGATTGCATCGATATCGGGATAATCAGCCCAAATAATCGGATTGTTTTTCATTGTCTCTTCTCCTTGATTATGACTGTATTATTATTCTTAGATTAGAGGGCAAAAGCCATCATACTAAGGTTATACAATAACTTCAATGGCTACCTTAGCCAATGCTTTGTTCAGGTCTTTATATTCCGGCAGATCCAGTACTGGATACCCATCGATATCAAAATGAACTCGGCGTATGCCAGAGGATCTCGGCGCTTCTACACCAGGTCTGGCATGATAGGTATTCCATACCGTCCCATTATCATCTATAACATAAGCATTGTGCCCAGGACCATACTCCCCAGGTAAACTTCTGGAGGTTAACAGTGGATAATTTTGCTTTGTCCAGCTATCTGGATTAAGTAAATCAGCACCTATCTCAGCGGTCAGTAATCCGACCACATAGGTTGCATCTACTGCTGCGCTAGAGAAGGTTAAGAATATTTTGCCATCCCGAAACAGAGCAAAGGGTCCTTCATCAACAAAGGTATGATTATTAGCCCAGCCATAGTCCGGTTTTGTAAGTAGCACTGGATCAGTTATTAGCTTCCAAGGCTCCACGGGGTCAATCTTCGCAATGTAAACCCATGCCCCCTGATCCACCGGAAGGAACTGACGTTGAGACCAAGACACATAATACTCACCCTTCACTTCAAAACAGGTCATATCCAGTGAAATCGTTTTACCTGCTTCACATAAAAAACTTCCATCCTTTTTTACAACTCTATGGGGCCTGGACCAATCCGCTGCACACAAGGGACTTCCATCTTTACGAAGCTGCATTACATGACATTCTTCATGAAAGAATTCACCAGGGGTTGCTGCATGGAAGATAAATAATTCATCCTCGATGATATGAAGTTCTGGTGCCCAAAGAAGTCCACCAATATCCTCGTAGGTATTGGAATCTAGGATTAGAGCCTCCTTGGCAGAAACTAACTCCGGTATGGTATCTGCTTCCCTGATAAACAGGGTGTGATTGTTATCTGCATCATTGGTAGCAATAAAATAATATTTATCCTTCCATTTGGTGATGCAAGGATCTGCGCGATGAACTGCAACCGGGAATACATAATGGTCCTGATGTACCTCCCCTTTTACCGGATAGCTACCGGATTTGCTCCAGTCTACACTTGTAGTGTCCCAATCGATACATTTCATATCCTTGGTGCCATCACTGTATACAGCTGTAGCCTTTACCTGTTTCAAATCATCGAAGGAGCTAGCCATCACCTTTTGAGGAACTTCAATTTGAATATTAGTTGGTACCGTTAGTCTGGAAACCAAACGGTGACCCACCTTCTCTGATACCTGAATCACATTTCTCTGCTCCATACCTTCGATTCCAGCACGAACTAATTCGATTGAAAAGGCTTCAGCTTTGACTGGACTTGATACACCAGTTAAGGAGGTTATGTCTGCAATCGTGTTTTGATAGTAGTTTTGCGACTCATCCTTCCAGGTAATGAGATATGTTTTCGTAATATTGTCATATTCACATTTGACATCTTCTACATGGCTATCATTCTGAAGATCGATCAATCCAATTTCTTTATATTGAAGCAAATCGGTAGAGGTAAATAAGAGCACCCTTCCTTTGCTTTCGGCATCTGGTTCTCCATTGGCTTCTGTACGAACTGCCACAACTCCGAAGGATCCGTCTGACATGTGAAATAGATAGGGAACCTTCAAACTCTTAGCATTCAGCGTTCCATCTTCATTATCTGTTGCATTCGCAAATAAAATTCCAGAATTATGATTTAAATCTTTGAAATATGTCCCATCTTCACTATAGGCTAGATGCATACTATAAGCCAGCTTTGAAGCATATATGATATCTTCTTGTGGCAATCGGGTATAGCAAAGCACATAATTTAACTTCTTATTTAATACTTCCATATATGATTTTACCTCCATATGTTTTATGTGATAAATAACAATTCTCTTTATATACCACTTCAGTAAGAATTATACCCAAATGACGAGGTGAATACAATGACATATACTACTACAAGGATGATATATTCTATCTTTCAGTTATACTTTTAGAGGATTGATACTTCACTATACTCTTTTTTATCACCCATCAACTCTTCAAATGACTTAGGACACCTGGGGCAACATATTGTTCTTCTCTAAGTTCAAATGCTCAATATATTGTGTGATTTCATCACACTCCATTAGCAACTATATTATTTGTTAGCATAAGATACAGTATACTAATTAAAATGGAGGATCAATCATGAGTGACTTATCAGCTAATTCATACTGCAAAGATAAGGATAATAGTTGTGGCATTGGAAGTAATCCGATGATGTTAATATTATTACTCTTATTATGTGGAGGAGATAGCGGTTTACTCGGCGGCGGAAGTAATGACAACTGCGGCTGTGGTGGCGGTGGCCTGGACGGCATTTTACCTATTATTTTATTACTCTGCGTATGCGGCGGCGGGTTCTAAGCTAGTTTCTTCTTTTCTTCATCTCCTGCTAAATCGTTAATTACTGTTAAAGGCTGTTGCTATCAACAGCCTTTTTTCAATGCTTTTATTCAGAAAACCATATATTGCGACCGGATTACCAATATTTTAATAGTGACCACCCCTAGGTTATATCTTATAATGAAATAGGAAATTAAGTAATATGTAGTAAAACATATACATATATCTAGATTTCACGCAACTCGTACATTCCGTAAACACAAGGAGGAAAACGTAACATGAAGAGAATACATAAGTATTTTTCCCTCTTAGTAATCTTTAGTATTGCTTTGATCACAACGTTTCTGTTAACGAATGATGTTAAGGAGGCTAAGGCTGCTTCTATCTCACTTAACACAAAATCCTTTACGATTGAAAATGGCCACTATAAGACCTTAAGATTAACTGGAACCACAAAGAAAGCAACCTGGCTCTCAACCAACAGCAAGGTAGCGACGGTGTCTAGTTCCGGTAGGGTTACCGCAAAAGCTTCTGGCACCACCACGATTGTAGCTAACGTTGGCGGTAAAAAACTTAGCTGTTTCGTTAGAGTCGTACAGGTCAGCAAAAAGGTCTTCTCTCTGGCCCCTGGCCAATCCCAGTCCCTGATTGTCTGGGGAGCAAATAATACTTTGACATGGAGCTCTAGTAATAAGAATATAGCTACTGTATCCAAAGATGGCAAGGTTACAGCAAAGGCACCGGGCAAAGCTACGATCTATGCAAATGTAAACGGTAAGGAAATTCTTAGTAAGCTTACTGTTCTTGAGATGAACCATGACTCTATCGTTCTTGAGCATGGAGGTAAATGGGGATTTGTAAAAACCCTAAAAGTTGAAGATAACAATCAGAAAATTACTTGGTCCTCCAGTGATCCTTCCGTTGCTGTAGTTAATAGCAGTGGAATGGTAACAACCAGAGGAGCTGGAACTGCTACCATCACCGCTTCTGTCAATGGTGCAAAACTAACCTGTGAGGTTAAGGTTCTTGAGATTAGTAATCAATATGTTACTCTGAACAAAGGAGAAACAAAAACGCTTAATGTCTTTGGTACCAATAATACAATTACCTGGACTTCCTACAAGAAATCTGTTGCTACAGTATCCAAGGATGGCGTAGTTACTCCAAAATCTGCTGGAACTGCTACAATCGTTGGTAATGTAGACGGCAGATTAGTTAGAGCCTATGTAACTGTAATAGACTAATCAATGTATTGACATCGAATCACGATCTTATTAGAGTACACGGATGGTAGAACAAGCTTTGTAGATGCCTTCTTTGCCTTCGACCTATAAGAGCCACAGCTATCATTTTCGCTGTGGCTCTTATATTCATATTCTAATTCAATATATAACTATTTTGATCAACCTTTATTCGTTAATCAATCGCCTCTCTTTTACTCTCCTCCAACCATTTTCGTCCATCGGTAAATCTCGTGACCAGCATGGCACATACTGTATTACCAGAAGAGTTAAGTACCGTAGCCGGCGCGTCGATGATAGTACTGATCACCGCGATAATCGGTAGAGCCTCTGGAGGAAATCCATAGATACTTAAGATTAACATTTCACCAATCATACCACCACCAGGAATGGCTCCCATCACTGCACCAACCAGCAGACTGACTGCCAGAATAGACACTAATGAGGTAATATCAGTATAATCCTTACCAAAGAGACCAAACAGGAACACAATCTTTATAACACCACCAATGACCGAGCCATCCTTATGGGTGTTTACTCCCAATGGAATTACCGTATCCGCGATATCTTTCGGTACCCCGATCTTCTTCGTAGCACTTAGATTTACCGGAATAGAAGCTGCACTAGAGCAGGTAGCAAGAGCCGTGACGGTCGGTGCTATAGCATTCTTCCAGAAGGCTTTGAAACCAGGTTTTCCAGCCGATACATAGGCATAGATGCTAAAGAATACAAAATAGTAGAGAACCGAGAGCCCCAGATACAACAGGAAGGCCTTCAGATATCCCTCTAAAATCTGCGTACCCAGTTGCCCGACGATTGTGGCAAAGTAACAACCAAGTCCAATCGGTGCATAATACATAACAATCTGGATCATCTTCATCAGAATGGCCGAACCTGAATTCAATAAATCCTTAACTACGGTTCCTTTATCCCCAGTTAAGGCTGTAGCGAAACCAAAGATGACGGATATCACAATAATCTGAAGCATATTACTCTTTGAAAATAAAGCCGAGAAGTCACCAACGGTAACTGTTTTCACTAATTGTTCAGGAAGAGATAACTGCTCTGTGTCGGCAACGCCCTCTTTCGCCATACTCAATATGGATTCCATGGATTCCTGCTCCAGTCCTGAGGTTGGATTAAAGATCAAAGATCCTGCAATACCAATGATTCCGGATAAAAGAGCGGTTACAGTAAATATCACAGCAACATTAACCATTATTTTACCTAGTCGTTTCATTCCACTCATATTTGCGATTGATGATGATACACTGAAGAAAACCAATGGTACAATTAAGGTAAATATCAAATTAAGAAATATCTGACCAAAGGGCTCGAGTACCGACGCCTTAGGGCCCAGTATGGCTCCCAAGATTCCACCAACGAGAATGGACAATAATAAAATAACTGGAGTTTTATAGTTTTTCAAGAATTTAGTCATAACCTATCCCCTTTCCCTTTATAAATACAAACCCAAAAGCAAGTGATTCAAGCTTTATCAATACTTATTCCTACTACCATTATACGATCTCCTTTTACAATTATTATTGTAAATTCTGTCTCATTTATTGCATATAGTGCTAATATGGTATAAAATCAATATAAATATAGGGGTAATGAAGTTGTAGCAAAGCAATAAGGAGGTATTTATGGATCAAGGAATAAGGGGTGAAAAGATCAAGAGAGGTTATCTGAATGAAGACTTTCTATTTTTCAAATTAAAGGATCAGAAGAAGAATGAATTCGAATTTCATTACCATGATTTTAACAAAATCATCATCTTTCTCTCCGGTGATGTTTCATATATCATAGAGGGTAAGTCCTATAAGCTAAAGCCCTGGGATATTCTTCTCGTCGGCAGAAATGATATCCATATGCCCATCATCAGTCCCGATACCGTATATGAGAGAATGATCCTGTGGTTAAATCCTATCTTTCTTGAAGAACATAACAAGAACAACTGCAATCTTCTAGAGTGCTTTCAATTAGCTGCGGAGAGAAAGCTGAACCTGATTCGTACCAATAAGCTAGACCTCAATCCCCTCCGAAAGAATCTTCTTGAGCTAGAGGCAGCTGTCCAGGATACAGCCTTTGGAAGTGAGATCCTAAAAAATGCTCTCTTTATCCAACTAATGGTTCGAATGAATCGTTTGTTCTATGGAATGGAAACGGATAAGAATATTGAAGATATTAAATTTGATCAAAGAATTGAAGATATTCTAAACTATATAAATCATAATCTAGGCACAGAACTATCCATAGATTCCATAGCACAACATTTTTATATCAATAAATATTATCTAATGCACCTATTTAAGAAAGAAACCGGCTATACATTATATAATTACATACAGAAGAAACGAATGATAAAAGCCTCCGATCATCTTAAAAATGGTCTCCCGGCCGGTGAAGTCTGTACCCTCTGTGGCTTTGTAGACTACTCCGCATTTGTAAGGGCTTTTAAAAAAGAATTTCAACTATCACCAAAACAATATGTTAAATCGAATCCTTAAAAAAGGCTGTAATGCTATACCAAGAGCAGATCTGTATGCTCTGGAATACCATTACAGCCTAAATTTATTTGCTATAAGAAATAGCTTTTTACTATAAATATTATGATTCAAGAATGCTCATAACTACATTGCTCTTATTTATACCTGCTTTATCTGATTAGTGTTACAGGAACTGTCTGAATCGTAGTAAAGTTAGTAGACTGATTGCCTGCTTCATCGGTAATAAGTGCACCCGGTGCGATGGCCAAGGTTACTGTAGGGCCTTCAAAGCCAGCTAGAACCTTACGATCAACAGAACCAAGGTCAATTCTTAATAAACTTTCACTAACCACTACGCCTGTGGAGCCAGTATTAGCCTGGTTTGTCAGCTGATATAAGCGATTCTTCGTACTATCATATATTGTAATCTTAGTAACATCCAACTTATCTCCAACTGTTCCTGCGCCGGATACATTTAGATATAGATGATTACCAGATACATTATAGATTGCTGAAGATATTCCATTGATAATTGGTGCGGTATAATCCACAACCAGAGTCGGGTTATTCTTCGTACTAATTACCGACTGGCCAGCAGTATTATAAAGCTTAACCTTAACTTCACCACCGACAGGAATGATCGACTGAAGCTCTGCATTAGCAGGAGAACCATCAGAGGTACCAAAGGTTACTGTAGTATCCGTTGCACTGATATCTGCGTCCATGGCAACTAACTTGGAGCCTACATATAGCTCTGCTCTTCCACCAGTAGCCTGACCCGGGATAATATCAGCGGTTGCTAATACATAAAGAGTGCTAGCATTCAAGGTATTAGCAAATGCCGATCCAATCGGAGTAATTGTAATATTTGTTGGCTGATCCAGACCTTGAATTACGGTTACAGGAAGAGTCAAGGATGAAGGTATTATTTGAGATACATTACCAGCAGCATCGCTAAGTAGAGAACCGGCAGTCACATTAAGAGTCACATTCGTGATACCAAAGCCGGTAAGACCAAATTTATCACCGGAACCGATTTGGATGGTTAGGGTATCTGCTGCGGTAACGGTTCCCTTGGAACCAACCTCAGAATTATTAGTCAGCTGATAGCTTCTTCCCTGGGTGTTATCAACAAGAGTAAGCTTGGTGACATCCACCTTGTCTCCAACTGCTGCAGCTCCAGTAACAGAAACCACTAATTTGCTATTCTTGGCATCATAGGTTGCCATTTGAATTCCAGCCAAGGTCGGAGCAGAATAATCTACTATCAATTTTTGTTTTACTGGCTTACTCATTACACTCTTGCCAGTAGCGTTATACAGTTTAACCTTAAGCTCGCCACCTACCGGTACTGCTGTTTGAAGCTCTTGATTCGTTGGAGTTCCATCGGAGGTGCTAAAGGTTACTGTAGTATCCGTTGCGTTGATTGTAGTGTCCGTTGCCAATAATTTGGAGCCAACATACAATTCTGCTTTACCTCCAGTAGCCTGCCCAGCTTTAATACTAGCAGTTGCTGTAAGATATAGAGTGGAGGTATTGAGAGTGTTTGGAACCGTAACAGAACCAACCGGTGTAATTACAATATTGGTCGGGTAGTCAAGGCCGGGTACCTCAACGATGATCTCATCATCATCGAACTCAACTCGGTTGCCAAGAATAGATGCGATATATTTAATTAATACCGTCATACCATTATTCTTTTTCTTACCGAATATACCATTCTTAGTATCGGCAACACCATTGACCGTTACCGTCTCATTTCTTAAATCTAAAACGATTGTTACATCATCTTTTATAACTGTAATTACATCCTTATCCTTATCATAGATTACGGTTGCACCCATACCCTTTGTAACGGGGGTAACTGGTAGCTTATATCTTCCGTGCTTGATAACTGGGGATTTTTTTATCTTAAACTCCTGTTTCTTCTTTTTCGATAACTTCTTCTCTTGGTAAGTAATCTTGTTCCCTTTTTTCTTATCATGACCAGGTTTGTTATTCTTAGCAAATGCTGATGAAGTAGGTGCTATAATAAATACTGCCATGATAATGAAGCATAAAATTCGTTTCATTTTTTTCATTTTAATTCTCCTTTCAGTTGTCTATTTACTGCCACATTAAATAATTCGAGGTAAGGGAGGATATTTTTAGGGTGTAATCATGGAATTTTATAGTTCTTTTGACTCATTTTTCTTATTCAAATCGGTTTTTTGATTGCTTTAACATATGATCTACCTTTTTGATTTTTCCCATATCTTCGAAATTACTCTTCCTTAATTATTTATGTATAAATAGATGCATAAAAAAATCAGGGAGTACCCTACTTCATGTTAATAGGATATTCCCTGATATCGATTATTATTAATTATCTTCCGGTAGGATACTGTTTAAATACATCAAGTAAGGTCTCATAGATGTTTTTAACTGCCTTCTCCTGGAAGATCGGATCTGATATCTTGGCAAAATCATTCTTATTGGATAAGAAACCAAGCTCAATCAATACTGCCGGCACGGTGTTGCGATAGACTACGGTATAGGATTCTGACTTCGCTCCACGGTTGAGGGTACCTAAATCTGAGGTAAGGTTATTTACAAAAATAGATGCAAGTTTCTTACTGTTCAGACCTGCTTTATTATTCTTATTATTATTGTTTGAATAATATACCTCGGTTCCATAGGCACTGGCTGCAGTAGAGGCATTCATATGTAGACTTACAAAGAGGTCGGCTCCCATCTTATCGGCATAGGCGGCTCGATTCTTTAAGGTCATGTCCACATCCGTTTCCCTTGTATAATAAACCTTAAGTCTAGAGGGATCGGAATTAAAATATTTCTGTCCAATTTCGTAAAGGATTTTGAGGTTCAAATCCTTTTCCTTTGTTTTAAAATATTGGGCCCCATTTGCCGGTCCTCCATGGCCAGGATCCAAAACAACAATGTTCGGGTAGATTTCTCGTGGATTGCCCACATCGATATAGATGAAATTATCATCCGTAGCATAACGATAACCCTGAAGCTTCGTTGTATTCACTTGAATAACTGTATCATTTTTACCATTTCTAGTAACCGTAATACTTTTTACAGAAGAGGCTCTATTTTGAATGTTACTATTATTTATATAGCTAGTATGGTCGCCAGGTATCGTGATATAGAATCGGTTATTAAAATAATCATCCTTATCGCTAAGCTGGTTTCTCGTAATTCCTGCTGGTTTTGGAATTATTATCTCATACTTACTTGGATCAGTGACCGAAGGAATCTCTGGTTTATTAATGCCATCGGGAATACTAGGCTGTGGCTGTACCGGTGGTTGACTTGAATTAGAATCCTGAAGGGTAATTATAAACTGATTTCCATCTTTAAAGGTATGGTAGCTTCCCCCCTCCTTAACACCAAATATGAGCTGGGTTTTATCCATCAAACGAACCGCATAGGCTAAATTAAGATACTTGGCTCCTAAAATGCTGACATTCTGATCGCCTATCCCATTGTATGTATAAGGAATATCTACATAAAGTATTCCACTATCCTGTCTGATATCTACATCCAATGGACTTAAGCCAGATAGGTTAATAAAGTCGCAGGAGTCATTCGTACCAATGGTTAAGGTCTGAAGACCATTGGTATACACCGTTATATATAGATTCAACTGATCTGGCGATAGTGTAATATCATACGTATATTGCTCAGGAATTACGGTAATCTCAATGGTACTTTTCTCTTCCTCAGGTTTGTAGCCGGTCCGGATTTCATTCACATATTGGCCAGTACTACCATAGATTGAGTAGGTATATCCGTTACTTGGTTTGTTGGTAGTTATGGTTATTGTATTACCGGAACTTGAGGAAGTAACCATACCATAGGCTGTGGTAGCCGAAAGCATGTAGGTTTCAGCATTTAGCTTCATGTTACTATAATCACGGGTCACATTATATATCAACCCGTCACTTCCTACAGCAGTAGAATCTTGATTAACATAGTGCATGTTACTGCTTGTGGCATATAAGTTTTGATCAACTTTCCATTCATTGAGTATTAGGCCCGTATTATTTAAACCGGAATCTCCAAGCTCAGGTGACGGAATTGGTGTGATGTTATCATTGTTGTTATTATCTTCGTTGTTGTTGCCGTTGTTGTTGCCGTTGTTATTATTGTTGTTATTATTGTTGTTATTATTGTTGTTATTATTGTTGTTACTACTATCTTCGTTTTTATTATCTTCAATATTATCTTCTGGCTTGTTATCCACTCGGACTGTTATGTTAGAGGTATATGTATTCTTATCCCATTGATAATCATAACCTAAGAGCTTTGCTGTATTATTACCCGGAACCATAACAAATGAGGATTTGGCCTCATGATTATATATAATCATAGGTGCCCGGTCCAAGGTATTCGTAACACCATTAACCGTGGCAGTCTTGCTGCCTATCTTCATAATAACTTCGATATCGCCTCTGGTTAGGGTAATCGTTTTTGTCTTACTATCATACTTATAGGTCGCGCCAATTGGAGAGTCTGCAAACACCCTCTTAGCCCTTAGCATTGCAGTATTGTTGTTAATGATGCTGGGCATATTGCCAAGGCTAATCATCTCACCATCAATAACGACATTACCCAAGGTTCCAGTATAATAAAACAATTCACCATCATCATAGGATAAGGGAAGCCCCTCATTTTGTCGTTTCATAGCCACTGTACTCTTACTACTATTCCAGTTATAATCTAGCCCGATAGTTTCGCTAACGAATCGAGAAGGGACCAAAATCTTAGTAACATCTGCACTGATGTACTTAATCTTAACCGGAGCTACAGGCATCATAACCGATTTGCCATTTACCTGTGCTGTTTTGCTGTTCAGCTTCATAACAATTGTTATCCCATTCTTGGATATGGTTACAGTACCGTTGGGCTTATCATAGACACTTTTCGCTTGAATTGCTGATTTTGCAAAAATGTCCTTATAAGAAACTAAGGCAATACCATTTTCCAAGATACCTGGAGTGTTGTTTTTACTGATCTGTTTACCATTAAACGTTACCTTGACCTGTTTGTCCATATAGGTAGTTGTCTTTTTGGTTGTATAGTTATAAATCTTCAATCCGGAAGCGGCAGTTATCTTATCGTTAGGTACTCCTGCAATAAGCAATGCTGTAATAATCAAACAGACTAACTTAAGAAATAGGTGCCGACTTCGGAGCTTATCATTCGTAGTTAACAAATTGTTCTGTTGAATCTTCTGTAAGAAAAAAACCATTTGCTGTCCTCAACTCCCTTATTATCTTATAAATATTACAATAGTGTTAAAAAGTGTTAAAATTGTGTCATCCTAACAAATATACAAATAAAATCTAAAAAAATTTTGTTTATCGAACAGCTTTCCGCACCAAAATGCCCAATATTAGTCCAAAATATACCACGACAACTGTATTTTCCTAAGAACTACTAGCGTAGTATTAAATTCATTATATGTTTTTCGCCTTACTACTCTTGTCGAAATAACGATAATACAAAAATTCCAATCTCAATTTGTCGAAACTAATTGTTACAAATTACGTTTTTCAAATTCTACCGCCATAGAACAATTGCTCTTTGCATGAAATTGCACTCCTATTATTCCCAAACCAGGTAAAATATGATATAATCTGGTCATTAAGCAGTATCAAAAATTTAAAAACTTCTAAATTGCGCAAAAAGTCATTCTACAGGATAAGCAGATTCGTTCTGGGGAGCAATTTTGCTATACGTCATATATTTGTGATATAATATTAGGGAAATGAGATAAGTACAAGCTTCTTTGTACTTATCGAGGCGAGTAACAACATCATGAACTTGCTTTTAGTTTGTGATATATATATATAATACAGTTTTATTTATCAATTAGATGGAAGGGTGATTTCATGGCAGAACATACATATCATGACCAAGTAAATATCAAAAATGCGAATAAGCTACGAGGTCTGTTAGAGACCTTACCCGGCTTCTGTAAAACTTTCTTTCGAGGAATAGAGGCCACCACCTCCTCTCGAACCAGAATTGCCTATGCCTATGACTTAAGGATTTTCTTTGATTTCTTAATAAATAGTAATCCCTCATTACAAAAGATTCCGCTCAAGGAATGGAAGGTTGATATCCTAGATCAAATAAAAGCAGTTGATATCGAAGAATATCTGGAGTACTTAAATTATTATAAATCGGAAGATAAAGAACGCATCAATACGGAAAACGGGAAAAAGCGAAAACTGGTATGTCTTCGTAGCTTCTATAATTACTTTTTTAAGAAAGAACTAATACAGACCAATCCAGCCGCTCTGGTGGATGTTCCCAAATTGTATGAGAAAGAGATCGTTCGTCTAGAAATTGATGAGGTAGCAAAACTACTAGATGAGGTAGAAAACGCTGAGAATATGACCAAAACCCAACAAAAATACCACGAGAAGACCAAAACCCGTGATCTAGCGATGATGACTCTCCTGCTTGGAACCGGGATCCGTGTCTCCGAATGTGTTGGACTTGATATCAATGATGTGGATTTTGATAATAATGGTATCAAGATTCGAAGGAAGGGTGGATATGAAGTCATCGTTTATTTTGGTGACGAAGTTAGGGAAGCCCTATTAGAATATCTTGAAGAACGAAAACAGATTGTTCCTTTGGATGGACATGCCAATGCCCTCTTTCTTTCCATGCAATTGAAGCGGATTAATGTCCGCTCCGTAGAAAACCTTGTAAAGAAATATGCCTCCACGGTTACCAAATTAAAAAAGATTACACCTCATAAGCTTCGAAGCACCTATGGTACCAGCTTATACCGCGAGACCGGAGACATCTACTTAGTTGCGGATGTCCTAGGTCATAAGGATGTTAATACAACAAGAAAGCACTACGCAGCGATTGAAGACAATCGAAGACGCAGTGCTGCTAATGTTGTGAAGTT
>CAYMLE010000027.1:0-26315 GCA_964391115.1 uncultured Herbinix sp.
GTATATTGCTTTTGTGTATTGCTTTTGTTTGTTATTTCTTTTTATGTTTCTGATTATCTGTGTTTGTGTTTGTATACTGTATTTGTCAATTGTATTGGTTTACTGTTTTAAATACTCTACATTATTTTGTTTTTTTCTTCTTGTTTTTAGCTACCGAATAGCCAAAGCTACCGAGAAGCTTCCCTAATCCATAGTACTCTCCATGGGAATACACGATGAGTTTCGATTGGTTTAGATGGAACTTCCCCTTCTCATCCATATACTTCTTATCAACAGCGACATTCACTACCTCTGCTATAAACATATCATGGGAGCCCAAAGGGATTATTTGTTTCACCTTGCATTCTATATTAACCGGTGTCTCTGCAATCATAGGGGCCTGGGAAAGCTTTCCCATCACTGGTGTCAACTTGGCTTCTTTGAATTTATCCTCATTTCTTCCGGATTTCACTCCACAGTAGTCGGCCTTTTTCACTAGTTCCTCCGTCACAAGATTAATGACAAATTCCCCACTCTCTTTAATCATTTGATAAGAATGGCGTTCCTTTCGAACGGATATTGATACCATGGCAGGGCTGCTACAGACTGTTCCTGCCCAAGCAACCGTTATAATATTAGGCTTCTGCTCTTTAGAACCACAGCTAACCATAACTGCCGGAATTGGATATAGCATGTTTCCCGGTCGGAAATATTCCTTTTCCATTCGTTTACTCCTCTCCTTCTATGTTCAACCAATTAGATAAGCAAAACTTATAAGATTTTATGAACCATTACGTATTTCATTTAGGTTTTGTGTTTTATAATCTATGCATTTTTACTATCTTTACTTTTTACAAGCTTGTGTTTTTACAATAATTGCATTTTTAAAAGCTATGCTTTTTTATAGGCTTTGTGTTTTTACAAACTTTATGCTCTCATTTTATCTGGCATATGAATGGATGTCAATTCACAAGCGGCATTCTATGCTATAATTATAATCGATAAGTATAAAATACTTGTTTGAATACCATAATATACATGTTGAACTATATAGGAAAGGAGAATTCTCATGAAAGCAAGTGTTGACCAGGATGGCTGCATCAGCTGCGGCTTATGTATCGATGTATGCCCCGAGGTATTTAGCTATAATGATGATAATGTTTCTCAAGCTATTGAAGGAGACATTCCTAAGGATTGTGAAGACAGAGCAATAGAGTCTAGGGATGGGTGTCCTGTAAGTGTCATTGATATTATGGAATAACGTTGAAGCTATGAGCAAGATAAATTGGAGGAAATATTATGGATTTTATTCATGAGACAAATCGAGTTTATCTGAAGGGAAATAAGGAACAGGTGGTGGCGGAGGTAACATTTCCTTCGATATCAGATCATCTGGTGAATATTGATCATACCTATGTAGATCCTTCCCTTCGAGGCCAGGGAGTTGCCGGTAAACTTATGGAGGAGACCGTTACCTGGCTGAAGAAAGAAAATAAACAGGCTGAGATTACCTGTAGCTATGCCAAGGGTTGGTTTTCAGAACATCCAGAGGCGTCCGAAGTGATTAGAGTGAAGGCTTTATAGCCTTCACTCTTTTATCTATTCAACGCTTTTCAAGGATTCCACCATATTGATTTTTCTTAACTTAAAGAACATAACAAAATTAACGATGGCCGAAAAAAGTGCAGTAAGAAGTATACTATAAATATAGCTTGCCAGCTCGATGTTTCGTCCAAACATAAACAATTCAATCTCGACTGTCTCGATCACATATCGATGCAAGAGTGCACCAAACACGACACCAAATATCATGCCGATGACGGTTAAGAGAATATTTTCACGGTATACATAGGCTGCTAGCTCTTTATCATAAAAGCCCAAGACCCGGATGGTTGCTAGCTCCCTCCGTCGTTCATTTATATTAATATTATTTAGATTGTACAAAACAATATAGGCCAATACCCCTGCAGCAATAATAAGTACCCAAATTACAATATCTAAGCTGACGATAACATTATCCATCAAATTCCGAAAGTGGCTGACATAGGATATCCCAGTGATTCCAGCTATACCGAGCAATCGATTACCAAGTTCCTGCTCAGTTTTTACATTCGCCTCCGGTGTTAGCAGATAATATCGATTATACTGTACCTCCCTATCAAATAGCTGAGTGTAAAGTTCTGGTGACATGTATACATAATGACTCATATAATTCTCAGCTATCCCATCTATCACTGCTTCTACTTCGGTTCCATCAAGCTCAATTCTTATGGTATCACCGGCGCTAAGTCGAAGCATATCTGCCATCTGTTCCGTTATAATAACTTTATCCGCAGATAATTCGAACGCATCGCGACCCTTTCGACTTTTCAGAGTAACAAATTGCTTTATCCTCATTGGTTCCTCAAATACAGATAATAGAACCTTTTCTTCTTTCTTTCCATTAGAAATTGTAATATTACTCTCCTTAGCCCTCATGTAGCCTTTAATAAGCGCTTCATTTTCGAAAGCAGCTTCCAAATTATCCTTCTCTTCAATTGCTGTATCCTCATCTAAATTGATTGTGGCCTCATACAGAAGGATTTCATCAAATTGTTTGTTATATATCACAAAGATAGAATCCTGTAATCCAAAACCTACCAATAATAAGGCCATACAACCACCGATACCAAATATCGTCATGAAAAACCGCTTCTTATACCGAAATAGATTCCTAAGAGTCGCTTTCCAGGTAAAGGATAAATGTTTCCATAAGATAGGCAACCGTTCAAGTATAACTCGTTTCCCAGTCTTTGGTGCCGACGGGCGCATAAGATGAGCCGGTTTTGCTTTTAGCTCCTTGGCAACCGCAAAAAAGGTGGCTAAACCTACGGATAGCATTGAAAGAACGGTTGCCAATACAGCATAATAGGTATTAAAGGGTGTTAGTACCTCAGGAATATTACGGTACATCATTTTATATGCTGTAATAATGATCATGGGCAGCAGCTTCAGTCCGATCAAAGCCCCTATCACACTACCCCCAAGGGTGGCTAACAAAGCATACAGGATGTACTTCATTGCTATCGCTTTCTTGGTATATCCAAGAGCCTTCAAAACACCAATCTGGGTTCGTTCTTCCTCTACCATTCTGGTCATTGTCGTAAGGCTAATGAGTGCCGCTACTAAAAAAAATATGGCTGGAAACACCTGACCTAATGCACCAATCTGATTCGCGTTCTGCTCATACTCCACATAGGCTTCAATGGTATTACGATCCAAAACATACCACTCAGGAGGGATTAAAGCGGATAAATCCGTCTCTGCACTTATTATTTGATTCTCTACCTTTATGAATTCTTCTTCCGCAGCCTGCTTGGCCTTTTCAATCTCGAAAAGTGCAAGGTCTCGTTGTTCCTCTGTCATCGGCATACTTTGTAAGGCTGCCAGTTGATTACCAAATTCTATCTCTACTTCGTCCTTTGATTGCGTAAACTCCTTCTTTGATGCTTCTATTAAATCAGCAGCTTCTTTGTATTTTTCCTCATACCGATCATTGTTCTGCTCATTTGCCAGAGTCTCTATGACAGAGACCGTCTGATCAATGTGGTTCGTGTATTCTTCAGAAAAGGAAGTTAGGTCTTTGGCACCCGATACAGCCACATAAGCACTCGTATATACCTCCAGAGCGAACACCGATGGTTGAACAACGATAAAGCTGTCTACATTTCCACTCCCTATGTTTGTACTACCTCTCTGAAAGGATAAATAGTATGGAGTAGAACCAACCCCAACGATTGTAAAGGTGTCCTCCTTTAATGTATATGATAGTTCTTCCTTTGAACCAGATTTCAAAGTAATCGTATCTCCAAGTTGATAGCCAGCCGAGGTAAGAAAGAAGGAATCCACTAGAACCTCCTGCTCATGCTCAGGCATTCTTCCCTCGGATACGGTTATCAGGTTGAGTTCCTTCGTTGCAGACATAACCTCAACCACTAATTCATTTCCCTCTACATCACATACTACATGTGTAGTATATATTGGTTCAATCGTTTCTACCGAATCAAGCTCTGCTATGGCAGTGATATCCTGTTCGGTAAGTCCCCAGGTTCCCATAACTCTAATATCCATCAGCCTGCTGTTATCAAAATAAGAATCCGCTGTTATTCTCATATCAGGATTCGTAGCGCGAATACCAGCAAAAAAAGCAACTCCAAGGGCAACGATTAATAAAATAGATAAAAATCGATTCCAGGTAGTGCGTACCTCCATATAGAAATCTTTCCATAACGCTTTTTTCTTCATTTCTACTCTCATTTCTGTCCAATTAGTCATATATAATCATTGCTTTGTCAATATCATCATAGTTTATTGTTTCGTTATCATCAGATTCGATCGATCGCATATCGATTCAAAGATAAATTCAATAGTCTACAATCGTAGAATATAGAAACACCTTGTACTTACCACTCAATCGTATCCACAGAAGAAGGTTCCGCATTGGTTATCACTTTGGATACCTTACCATTTTTAATCTTGATTACTCGGTCTGCCATCGGTGTTAGGGCTGAATTGTGAGTTATTACAATAACCGTCATCTTTTTCATTCGACAGGTATCCTGTAGTAGCTTAAGAATGGCTTTACCTGTCAGATAATCCAAGGCTCCAGTTGGTTCATCGCATAGAAGTAGCTTGGGATTTTTCGCCAAGGCTCTCGCTATGGCAACCCGTTGCTGTTCACCTCCGGATAATTGCGATGGAAAGTTTAACATTCGATCCTTTAGACCGACCTCCGTCAGTACTTGTTCGGCGTCCAAGGGATTCTTACAAATCTGGGATGCCAGTTCTACATTTTCCTTTGCTGTAAGATTTTGAACAAGATTATAAAATTGGAATACAAAACCGATGTCATCTCTCCGGTACTTCGTCAGCTGCTTTTCTCGAAAACTAGAGATATCCGTATCATCGACATATACGGAACCCTCTGTGGCACTATCCATACCACCTAATATATTTAGGACCGTTGTCTTTCCAGCCCCACTGGGACCAACGATGATAACAAATTCTCCTTCAATAATTTCAAAATCTATCCCATCTAACGCATGAATCTCTACCTCGCCCATGCGGTAAGATTTTTTTACTTGATCTAAGACAATAAAACTCATTTATCATTCCTCTTTCTACTTTTGTAGTATTATATTTTCCTATAACTTTTGATGAATATTCCTGTCATATCATATACTTTCTTTATCTGTTACCTATTTTATCCTTAATACCCTTTTGTTTCAACATTTCAATTCTTAAATAATTCTAAACAAATATACCTGAGATAAGCTCAGATTGATTCATAGTTTTTCTGATTTTGTCAATGCTAATGATAAATCAATGATGTTATCTCACATAGGAATTTCACTTATAATTTTCACAAATAATATTTCGTCTTTCACTTATGATTTTCGCTTATGATTTTCACTTATGATTTTCACTTATGATATTTCACTGATATTTCGCTGATACTGCACTAATATTTCACTGATACTGCTGTGATATCACTGATATCACTGATATAGAATCATACAAAATATTATAGGAGGATTTATGCCAATGGATATATTTAAGATAGTATGCTCAACCTTTGCCTCATTAATCTCATTATTTACCCTGACTAAAATAACCGGTAATCGTCAGATGTCTCAGCTTAGTATGTTTGATTATGTCAGCAGTGTAGCCATAGGCTCAATCGCCGGTGAAATGGCTGTTTTATCTACAGGCAGCGTGATCTTACCTCTTGTTTCTATGATGATATTTGCCGGTAGCTCCTACCTCATCTCCTATATTACCTGTAAATCCATTGTTCTTCGGAGATTTTTCGAAGGACAGGCTATTTTACTGTATCAAAATGGAACTGTATATGAGAAAAACCTATTGAAGGTTAAACTAGATATGGATGAGTTACTTTCAGAATGTCGCCTTAGCGGTTATTTTGACCTCGAGGAGATTCATACAATCTATCTGGAGAACAATGGTCAAATTAGTATTTTACCCATGTCTGCCAGTCGGCCTGCTGCTCCCTCTGATTTGAATCTAAATCCTGACCAAACCATACCCCTACCAAATATTATTATTGATGGCAAAATACTAAAAGATAATATGATTTATATAGGTAAAAATGAAAAATGGGTAGAGATGCAAGTAAAATCCCAAGGTATTGTCAATCGAAAGGATATTATGCTAGCCACCTATGACCAGAATAAGGATAGATTAAATTTCTATTTAAAGCATGGCAAGAAAATGCTAATGGACATTTTTGAATAATGGTTATAGTTACCTGAAAAACAACATAAAATATTACAAGTTGTTAACAAGGATGTCGTATTCTCATGGTTTCAAAATTAAAAACCAAGCATATTATTTTATGTGAATTAATCATCTTATTGATCTTCACCTCTGTTCTGATTAAGCAAAATATGGATCAAAACGCCTCAATATACACCTCCATGTATGACAAGGAAAAGAATTTCATAAAATGGGTTAGTTTTGATGTATCTCAAAAAGCTATGGATCGGGCATACCGTTATGATGTTAGTACTCATGATAAAGAAGTCAAGCTTAATTGGATCGAGCTACTTGCCTACCTTGGTACAAAATATGGTGGCGATTTTTCTAGGTATAAAGAAAAGCATATGTCAGATTTGGCAGATAAACTTATTGCCAAAGAAGAAACTATGGAATCAATTACTGAAAATCTAAAGCACTATGACTATTATCTCGAAGCTTATACTGCTGTACTTGGCGGAATGGTTGGCGAATATAAGATTGAAGTAGCAGATGAAGCCAGTCCAGGAGGTAAAAAGTGGGAGAAAAAGTATGGATTAAAGGCTTACCTTCCACTGGCGAAATATTATCCTTATAATCATTTTGATGACTTTGGAGTATCCAGAAGCTATGGCTTTAAGCGAAAGCATTTGGGCCATGATATGATGGGTCAGGTCGGCACTCCAATCATTGCTGTAGAATCAGGTTATGTAGAGGCTCTTGGCTGGAATCAATACGGTGGCTGGCGCATCGGTATCCGTAGCTTTGATAAAAAGAGATATTATTATTATGCTCATCTAAGAAAGAATTTTCCATATAATAAAGCTCTTGAAGTTGGTAGCATCGTTCAGGCTGGTGATGTTATAGGCTATTTAGGGAGGACTGGTTATAGTTCCTCCGAAAATGCAAACAATATCAATACCGCTCATCTTCACTTTGGTGTACAGCTTATATTCGATGAATCACAGAAGGAAGCCATCAGTGAAATCTGGATTGACTGCTATCAGCTGATACAATTCCTAAGTAAAAACCGTTGTGAAACTGTGAAGGATGTGGAAACCAAAGAATATTCCCGCATCTATCAGTTTGTGGATCCAATCGCAGAGCACTATATAAATCGCAGCATTTATAAATATAATGATGATGAGTTTAAGATACATATATATGAATGAGTTGATATGAATCTCGATTAACAACATAAAACCAGGGCTGGCTCAATAAATGCTAACCAGCGGGCGAAGGGTATAAAAGACCCTTAATACACTATTGAACGAACAGAACCCAGATAATGTATGCCCATGGCGGACTGCCAAGTCCGATATAGGCATACACTATTCGGGTAATGTCCGTTCACGAGTGTGTGTGGGTCATTTATACCCTTCACCCGCCCACAACACCTAAAACGCCAGCCCGTAAGTAGTATCCTGTTTGCGTTCCGTTAATATTGCTTCCGGATATTCTTACGTTTAGCCAGACAGAGTAAACCGAGAAAGAAAGGGATTAGGTAGAGGAAGATGAGATCTAGGTTCATAATAATGGTACGATAGAGGTAATTGAACTCAAATTGCGTTTGGCTGACAAAGTAAGTTAGATAGAATACTATCATGGCTAGGGGAACGAATAAGAAGCCCCGCTCTCGGATATTAAAGAGCCATTGGATACATCGCATCAATAAGGTTGACAGGATGCAGATGAAAATAAAATCAGACAATACACAAATCAAGGTTACCAATACCTCGAACCGTTCCAACACATTAAAGAAGGATATGCTCTTCACTGTAATGTAGAAGGGAAAGGGTAAATTAGCAGTTAAATCTGCTCCGGTGATGCCAAAGGTAAAGACGGTTATGACAAAGGTAAGGAGCACATAGAAAAGTACACTATACCAAAGCTTTCGCTTCTGCTTCTTCGTTATGGAGAGATTTAATTTGTCAGCAAAAAACAAGGCGATAATGATGATACCTCCAGCGGATATCACACTTTTTGCTGCCATTATTGTAGCTGGCAATTGAATTGTCGATACCGGAAGCAGATAATCCAATCGTACCTTGGGTAGGGCACAAAGCATCATAATTGCAAAAAAAGCAAGCACTGGTCCTAGAACAAACTCTGAAAACCGGAATATTGTCTTCATTCCTCGAAGCAATGCATAGTAGACTAAAAACATCATTACAGCCATAAATAGATTGGATCGGGTCCTTGGCATTAAGGTAAATTGCAGAGTCAGAGAATAAATATTAATCTTTGCTGTCAACTGAAGAAGTATCCAGAAGATGTACCCTATGATAAATACCTTAGCCGGAAATTTACCCATAAGATGCTCCATGATTTCATATAGATTCAGACCCGGAAAAGACTTAATAAGTAGCAATATAATAGCAGTCAGGGGCACAAGGACGATGATTGACCAAAGTGGGCTCAAATAACCACTTCTGCCGGCTTCTCCCGCTAGGATGCTGGGGATCTGCCTGAGAATTGGTGATATTGTTAATAACAAAAACATATATGCAATTTGACGGAGTGAAACTTCCTTTTTCACTAGCTAACCTCATTTCAAATATTTTTCCAGAACCATTGCGATACTCGGTACATAGGGCATTGCCATATGGATGATCCCAAAGGTAATACCAACGATGGATAAGACCAGGAACAAACCTAGATTTTTCTTCTCCCGAAGTAATTTTTCTCTCTCAATAACAAAGGATGCGATTAATAAAATCAGAAATACATAAAACATACTTTTGTAGGCCTCCTTAATCACACTTACTTTTTATCTCCTAGAATAAAGGATTTCGATATCTTGGAGTTGGCAACAATCTCATATTCGATATCAGAAATAAGATCATCCCAGTCTTCCTCTAGGTCTTTCCAGCGTTTCACATGCTGGTTTTCTACCAATCTTGCGATCTGCATGATATCAAGACCGTTATTTACGGAATAATCAACCGCTTTTTGAATCACTTGACGAATGTATTCGTTCTGCTTTTTCGTTAAATCCATCAAACCATCTCTAGTAAAAACCTCTTCCTTACGATTAACTTCCCTTACCATTGTTTCAAAATCAACTCGAATAATAACCTTAATATTGTTATTCTCTAGTTCTGTCTTAAGGTTCGTACTGGAATAGGACAACTCCAATCCCACCTGATTCTCCAGATAAATTGGATACGCTCGAATGATATCCTTAACAAAATTGATACCGCTGGAGGTTTCTATATCAAGAAAATCCTTTAGTTTATGATCTTTAAAAACAGCATACCCTTCAATTAGAAAGCTTTTTTCCTCAGAGATAAGATAAGGAACCAATACGCTCGAATGGGTCTGTTCCATCTCATTTAAAATATTTACTAAGGTATTATCGTTTCTTGTAATTAGCTGGGCCTGCTTCTGTTCTACTGCTTCAAGATCCTCATTCACCTTTTGTTCCTCTTCAATAGCCTTATTAATAAAATCCGATGCCTTTGAGTCCTTTAGTACATAGATTAAGGAATCCATCTTAATTGTCTGATCCCTAGATAAGAAATCTAGGCATATATCAATACCATTGGTGGATGCCTCGGTTCCAATCAGAAAATATCCAATATTGGCAACCGATATGGTCTTCTTATTCTTTAAGCGGATATCCTCAAATGCCTGATATGGACTCTTTCCCTTACCCTCGGTTACCTCTTCCTCTGCGCCTCCTGCTCCCTCCTCCGGATCAGCCCCTCCGCTACTATAAAGGGCACTAATGGTATATTCCCCATCTGAATAATCGATCCCCATAACTCGGATAAAATTAATCTCATCAATCTCACGGCGGTTCATGTCATGGGTACAGCCAGAAAAAAACAGAGGTACTAAACAAAAAACAATATATTTCATGTACTTAAAATCTTTCATATAGTTCATCATTCCTATTCCTTCTGTTTTACTTGATTAACCGGTGCTATATCCTTCGGTCTTTTTTTGAAATATTTGATTGGAAAGCGAAGTATGGTATCTTTAAAATTCCTTTCTTCAACATCTACAAAGGGTGACATATAGGCTGTACCATAGTTATCCAAACTGCATAGATGTGTAATGATTAAAATTAAACCTACTGCCAAACCAAAAAAGCCTCCAATTGCAGCTAAAACAGCCAGAAGAAATCGAATAAACCGGATACCACTGCTTAAATCCTGGTTCGGCATAATAAACCCAGCTATTCCGGCTAGTGCTACGATAACAACGACTGCTGGTGAAACCAAATTCGCAGAGACGGCTGACTGTCCTACTACTAAACCTCCCAGAATCGACATGGCGGTTCCAACGGACTTCGGAAGTCGTAAACCTGATTCAATGAGAATCTCAAAAGCAAGTAACAAACCGATTACCTCAGCCGAGGAGGAAAAGGGTACATTCTGTTTCGCAGCCTGTGTCGATAAGGCAAGCTCAACAGGAAGCATCTGTGATTGATAGGTCGTTGCTGCGATATAAAAGGCTGGTAGAAACAGAGTAACAATCATGGAGATATAACGTATAATCCGGAGAGAGGAACCGATAAAATAATGATTGGCATAATCCTCCGGTGACTGCAATAACATTGGCAGTTGACAAGGAAGAATATAGACAAAGGGAATACCGTCTACGACTAAAGCTACTCTTCCATCGGTTAAATTAGCAGAAACCCGGTCCGGTCGCTGTGTATACATAATTTGTGGAAATACACTTTTATTGTATTCCACCAAATACTCTTCAATAAATGCTGGCGTCGATATGTTGTCAATATCAATGCTTTTAATGATATCCCGGATCTTATTCACTGTATTCATATCTGCAACGCTACTAATATAAACCAGTGCCATATCGGTCTTCGAAAGCCTACCGGTGGTTATTTGTTCAATCACCAGATGTTCAGACTTCACTCTCCTTCGAATCTGGGCGGTATTCATTCTCATTACTTCAATGAAGGAATCCTTCGCCCCTTTCATTACTCCTTCTTCGGATGGTTCTTGAATCGACCGTTTCTCAAATGCACGAGTATCATATACAACAGCCTTTTGCTCCTGATCAAATATCAAAGCTGCCATACCACTTAGTACATATTGTAATAAAAGTTTATAATCAGGCTCCTCCTTCGTAAATACATGATAGGCTCCACCTTCGAGAAGGTAATCCATCACCTCCCGCTCTGTGGTAAGCTTTTCAAGATAAGTATCATATTTTAGATTTTTAAGAATCGCCTCATCAACAAGTTGTGAATTTACTAATCCATCGACACAGAACAGTTGGACGATAATACCGTTTTGATTTATTTTAATCGGACGGACAACGATATCCCCGCTCTTAGAAAACAATTCCTTAATCAAGGGACCATTAATTATGTTTGTATGTTCCATAAGCTTCCTTCCTTCTATAATGCAATCCATATTCCTATATTTTCCCTTGATTTCCTTCAAATATGCATCCTTCGAAGAAACTCTTATAATATATTGCCTTATATAAAGTGAAACCGTCGTAATCCGATGCCTCATAAGATTCACGCAAAAAAAGACTGTCATCGAGCAGTCTGGATCTAATCTGTTCTACTCTTCTGACAGTCTTTTATTCATTTTTATGCAGCCATAACGCGATCCGATATAAACGGAATTATTTAAACAAATCCTCCACCAAATCTTTAATATGTACAGGAAAAACCTTTCCCTTAACTAATCTGTGGACGAAGCTTTCTGCTTCCCCTTCATCATCTGTAAAATATTCTACGAAACAGTAATCTTTGATATTATGTTTACTGCTTCCTTCCTTATAGCACTCTAGGCTGTAATACGCATTTTGAAATATTAGATTATATACTACTTTTACATCATCATTTAAACTTGCAATTATTGACTTACGCGGTTGTACGATCACTTAATGCCACCCCTCTTTTGAATTATGGATATGACCACATAAAATGATTATTTTAGACTATTTTATTATAGCATAAATTCAATCAAATCAAAGATGGATTGTTGGATTTGTCTATGTAATTAATAGAATGGCAGGCATATTATGGTAGTATTTTCGACTTATTATGGAGTAACTACTCTTAATTAGAAATGTTTCCATTAATATGTTCCCAGGTCTGCCCGCTCGATCAAACCTATGGGTCCGATCGAGTAGACAATTCCTGAGAACAATTCAATTTATATTATCTAAAGTAATCCATTTTTTATTAGTTATCATAGCCGACAACTATGAGGTTATATTATCACTCAATAACAATCGGTTCAGATGTAGCCATCTGCTTGTATATCTGGTAGCGTTCTTTCGCTAGCATTTCTGCCTGCTGGAATAATTCCTCTGCTTTTTCAGGGAAGGCTTTTTCCAAGGAGCTGTAACGTACCTGTCCCATAATATATTCACGGAAACTTTCTGAGGGTTCTTTCGAATCTAAGATGAAAGGGTTCTTCCCTTCTTCCCTTAACTCCGGATTATAACGATAAAGATGCCAATAACCAGCTGCTACTGCTTTTTTGTTGTTAGCCATACTTCTTCACATACCCTATTTTATACCATGGTTGTTACAAGGAGTATAACATTTGTTCAGGGTAGGACCATGATGTTCCTCAGCTTCTCGCAAGGCTTTGATTAATTGGTTATTATCTGCGTTGATTCCAACCTGGGCAACATAAACATTGCCATAGGTCATCATCATCCTGCCCAAATCCTTCTTCCTGGACTTTTTACCGGATGCAGCAAATTTAGCTATTGCAGCAGTCGGAGTAGATTTTGAGGCTTGTCCACCTGTATTGGAATAAACTTCGGTATCAAATACAAGACAGTTAATATCCTCGCCAGAAGCCATGACATGATCCAGTCCACCATAACCGATATCATAGGCCCAGCCATCTCCGCCTACCAGCCATACAGACCGCTTCGGAAGATAATCTCGATTTTGTTTGATATCATTGACCAACTGAGATATTTCAATATCGGTGGATACAAAATTCTCCAGAGCATCCATCACCTTTTGGCTAGCTTCCTCAGAGGCTTTGCCATCCAGCTTATAATGAATCCAGTCATGGAAAGCTTCCTTTACTTTCTCTTCAACGTTCATCTGATTTAGTTGTTGCATATTCTCTTCTAACTTGTTCCGAAGCTGTCTGACAGCCAAATACATACCAAATCCATATTCCGCATTATCTTCAAATAAGGAATTTGACCAAGACGGCCCTTTCCCATCTCGATTAATGGTATAAGCGGTTGCCGGAGCGGAGGCTCCCCAGATTGAGGAACAGCCTGTTGCATTGGCTATCATCATTCGTTCTCCGAATAGCTGAGTGACCAGCTTAATATAGGGTGTTTCACCACAGCCTGCGCAAGCGCCGGAGAATTCGATTAACGGTGCCTTAAACTGACTGTCCTTAAAGGAAGGACCGTAGGATAGATTCTCCTTGAAGCGAATTCCCTCCATAGCAAATTTCCAGTTTCCCACCTGTGTAGGAAGTTGAGTCTCGATAGGCTGCATAATCAAGGCTTTACCCTTCGCTGGACAGACATCTGCACAGTTTCCACAGCCGGTACAATCCATAGGGCTAATTTGTATCTTATACTGAAGCCCTTCAAAGGCTTTCCCTGTAGCCGGCTTTGTTACAAAGGAATCCGGTTTTTTATTCACTTCCTCCTCATCCAATAGGAAGGGTCGGATTACAGCATGGGGACAGACATAAGCACATTGATTACATTGGATACAGCGTTCTAATACCCATTCCGGTACATTAACAGCAATACCACGTTTTTCATAGGCTGTTGTTCCTGAGGGGAAGGTACCATCCTCCATACCTACAAAGGCACTCACTGGTAACTCCGTTCCTTTTAGCTCAGACATGGGCCTCATAATCTTCTGAATGAATTCAGGTTCAATTGTACTGTCAAGCTCCTCATCCTCTGCGTTCATCCAGGACTCTGGTATCTCAATTTTCTTTAGAGCTTTAACCCCCTTGTCGATCGCATCATGGTTCATCTTAACGACCTTCTCGCCCTTTTTACCATACATTTTGTTAACCACGGCTTTTAATTCGGGTATGAATACGTCCTCCGGAAGAACCTTAGCCAGCTTGAAGAAAGCCCCTTGCATAATCATATTAATGCGGTTTCCTAACCCGATTTCAGAGGCAATGTCAATCGCATTGATGATATAAAACTGAGCCTTCTTCTGCGCTAACCCTCTCTTTAACCGTCCCGGAAGATTTGTTTCTAGCTCCTCCTCCGTCCAATTGGTATTGAGGACGAAGGTTCCTTCCTCCTTAAGACTTTCCAACATGTCGTATTTGTTGACGTAGCTCTGATTATGACAGGCTACATAATTAGCATGAGTTACCAAGTATATGGATCGAATCGGATCCTTTCCAAAACGGAGATGGGAAACCGTTAGACCACCAGATTTTTTGGAATCATAATCAAAATATGCTTGAATATTCAGGTCGGAATGGTCACCGATAATTTTAATTGCCTGTTTATTGGCACCTACTGTTCCATCGGATCCAAGACCCCATATTTGGCAAGCAATACGATCTTCTGGTTCAACCAACGTAGTGATGGGATCTAAAGAGGTATTGGTAACATCATCCACGATACCAATCGTGAACGAATTCTTAGGTGTATTCTGTTTGAGATTCTCATAGACCGCTGCGATATCATTTGGTGTTGCATCCTTAGAAGCAAGGCCATAGCGACCACCTACGATAATCGGAGCATCCTTACTATCCTTAAAACTGGTACAGATATCAACATACAGAGGTTCACCTACAGAACCTGGTTCCTTCGTACGATCGAGAACAGCAATCTTCTTTACTGTATTTGGTAAGGCCTGTAGAAAATGATTCACTGAGAAAGGACGATATAGTCGTACCTTAATCAGGCCGTATTTTTCTCCCTTACTATTCAGAAAATCAATCGTTTCTTCGATGGTCTGTGTAACGGAACCCATGGCAATGATGACATACTCGGCATCCTCCGCTCCATAATAATCGAATAGATTGTATTTTCTTCCGGTATATTTCTCTATCTTGTCAAAATACTCTTCTACGATTGGAATGATATTGTCATAGGCCGAATTGCTAGCTTCTCTCTCCTGGAAATAAATATCCGAGTTTTGCGCAGTACCTCGAACTACCGGATGATTTGGAGATAGTGCTTTGTCTCGGAAAGCCCGGACTGCATCCATATCAAGCATCTCTTCATAATCCCGGTATTCTAAGGCTTCTACCTTCTGAACCTCATGGGAGGTACGAAAACCATCAAAGAAATGTACAAAGGGAAGACTACCCTTCATAGCCGCACAATGAGCTACCGGTGTTAGATCCACAACTTCCTGCACAGAGCCAGAGCAAAGCATCGCACACCCAGTCTGCCTGGTTGCCATAACGTCTTGATGATCGCCGAAGATACTTAAGGCATGAGTCGCAAGCGCTCTAGCACTGACATGAATTACCCCTGGGAGGAGTTCACCGGCACATTTATACATGTTCGGTATCATAAGTAATAAACCCTGGGATGCCGTAAAGGTAGTTGTCAGAGCACCAGCCTGTAGGGAGCCATGGAAGGAGCCGGAAGCTCCAGCCTCCGATTGCATCTCAACCACATCGACTGTCTGTCCAAAGATATTTTTTCTTCCATTTGCTGCCCATTCATCCGATGATTCTGCCATACCGGAAGAGGGTGTTATCGGATAAATTGTTGCCACCTCTGTAAATGCATAGGCTGCATAGGCACAAGCGGTATTTCCGTCTACCGACATTTTAATTTTAGCCATTGTTATTTCTCCTCCTATAACTTACTTCCATTATCAACCCAATCCTTAGCATCAATCACTTTATCCTCGGCGGGTTTACTAACAAGCTCAACATCATATAGCTCATCGGAGCTCTGCCAGGCTGCTGTACATTCACAATTCGTCGGTTTGCAATCATTTAAGCGTTTATTGTTTCTGCCTTGAAAAGCATTTTGATCCTTTAAATTCATAAAATACCTCCTTTTTATTATCTGCTAAGGTACATTGTTTCCTTTTTCCTTACTATCTATTACTTGGTTTTAATAAAATACACTAAAAAGGTGTAATATTATGAATCAAATAGGATTTTAAATAAAAATGATAATAAAAATCGGGATTGATCTGCTCATAAGGTACATTTTGTACGCTCCGAGTAAATCAATCCCGATGGATATATTCAATAATTAAATTCTATTCCTCATTAACTAGACGTTTTTCCCCTTCAAGAGCCTGTATTGGAGCGATATCCTGGGTGAATTCCAGAACACCTAGGAAATTACCCTCCTTATCCCGTACTGCAAAATACCGAATATGAACGTATTTACCCTTCATTTTGATCCAGAAATCCTCATGATCCTTAACTCCCGATTGCAGGTCCTCAACAATCTTCTCTACGATGTGAACACTGGCCGGTGGATGACAGTTCTGTACGCCTCTTCCAATAACCGCCTTAGTCCGAGGGAATATTCTCTCGCTTCCTTGGGAGAAGAATTTAACAATTCCATCTTTATCTACAAAGGTAATATCAACTGGTAAGGTATTTAGCATAGCTTGTAGCTCTGGTTGAGTAAAGATACCGGTTTCAAAACGAATATAGCCATCTCCAGCAGGCTTATCTCCCTCATCTTGTTCTTTTTTCTCTACATCAACACGAACAGGCTTCCATTCCTTTGTCGGTTCATACAAGCAATAGCCAAGTTCATGACTTTCTCTGGCAATCTTTAGCCATTCATCTTCTGCAAGGGTTTCCATAACCATAGGAAATAGGATACTCTCCTCTTTAAAAATCATCTCATTCACCCGGTCTAATACAGTCTCTGATTTTGTGATGATGTCATCGGAGTTTGATGTTTCTGTTTTAAGAAGATTCATTACCTCTTTGATGTCTGCTCTAATTTCATCATCAACACCCCACATTACCTTAGGGGGCGCAGTGATTTCGTATTTCTCCATGTAGGGGAACAGTAGATTTTCTTTTCGTAGATAATGCTTATCTATCTCCCAAAGACGGTCATATTCCACAGCCAGCTTCTGTCGAACCTCCTGGTTATCCTCCTGCTTTAGGGTCTCCAGTAAGGGCTTTATGAATTTATTCATCAGTCGTTCCAATTTACGGTTTTCCATCTTGAAGGTATGAATCGGATGACCGGGGGTCTCCTCCTGGTTAACCGATGCATGGATTTCTTCAATAGAACCCTTGAATACAGCCGCATGAACATCGCAAAGTCTCTGAACTTCAGCTACCGGCATGCCCTCCTTAATCAAAGCATTTTCCATGGCTGAGATTTCGGTTGCAGAGATTCCTTGAATCAAATCAGCAAAACGTTCCCTTACCTCCTCCACACTCTTTCCATCATGGAGCTCCATAATTAATTCCTTTAAAACCTTCTGTCGATATTCTCTATTATTGATATACTCACTCATAAACGTCCTCCTTATCACATAATTGGTTACATGGTAGAAAGTATTAAGTAATTTATCAAAATATATTTGTACAGGTACAAATATGAATGATTAACACAAAGCATATTTATATGAGAAATTCGATTGAACGATAAATACGCATAAGAGAAAAAGTCTTATTTACAAGTTCATATCACGTCTTTTATATAAGGTATAGGATGTAACAACAAAAATAATTCCCAGTAATGCTGCTAGAGGTAGAAACATAATCGGATATCCACCCTTAAGTATATATTTTGCATCAAAATATTTAAAAAATGTAAGATATTTCAAAAAATCATATCTACCTGTTATATCCAGTATAACAGTTACGAAAAACATCAGCAACAGAATTCCAGTTGCAAGGGACGAGGACAGCTTATAGTTTCCTATTCCGGCCGCTAAGCTTGCACCGAATAACATAAAGATGAGCTGTAAAGCAAATAACCCAACCATCAGCTTAAATAGTGGTGTACCATAGCTCTCACCTTTGCTGTACATAACAAAAACAAAATAGGAAGAAATGTATGTGACTGTATTTAAGATTATAAGAATGGTTAGTGCCACTGTCAGCTTAGAAGTGATAACCTTAGCCCTTGAAATCGGCTTAACCAGCAAATATTCTGCTGTCTTATCCCGCTCCTCCTTAGCTATAATTCCATTGCCAAGCATCACTGCTTGGATGGACAAAACCAATGCCAAATAAAGATATAGTACGCCATAATAATCAACTAGTTTCGATAAATCAAAAACTCCTACTCCAAATAGTCCCTGCAAGGATTTTGGCATATCCTTCATCATATCATTAAAGATATCCCCACCAGCCATAGTACCAGCGGTATACTTACCTACTCCAGCCAGGACTAAGAATACCATGACAATCGACCAGATCAAGGTTGATTTTCTATAGGCTTTTAACTCTGCGATATATATATTCATATAGTTTCCCCCTTCCTATATAGCCGATATATCTTTTCGACGGAACATCCAGAGACAAGTCAATAAACATACCACAATGATTAACATTCCAGCAAATAGAAAACCAGACTCATAGCTACTGGTCTTAAGTATGTCCTCCGTCTTAAAGAATTGGAAGGGCGTAAGGTATCTAAGTTTATCCTCCTTGGAGGTTATGGCAAAGGCTGAAATTGCGTAAAACACAAATACCAGTCCTAAGGAAATCGGTAGTACAGTCTTTATCTTCTTCATTAAAAAGGATACGGCTAGACCCATAGAGAAAAATATTACTTGTATCAATAAGAGCGAAAGGTGTACCATGAAAAACGGTTTGAAATCAAAGCTACCCTCAGCATAAGCCTTTAAGGTCCGTTCCGAAACAATAAAATAAACCACATTCGAAAGAATTAAGATGGTCATTGCTGCAAGAACCTTATAAAAATAAATTCCTGCTCTAGAAACCGTTTTGGTTAATAGAAAATCCACCGTCCGTTCCCGTTCCTCCTTTGAGACAATTCCAACTCCAAGATTAGCAGCCTGTATCGCTGCTAATAGCGAAATATATGTAAAGATAAATCCATAGTAACCCAAGGGCGTAAATAATTCATTAACTGCAAGTCCGATAAAGGCTTTCATTGTAGCCGGTAGGTTATCTAACATTTTAACAAAACTCTCCATATCCTTTTGAATGACTGGATAAAATGCCATATAGATCAGAATCAAACCACTGATTGCAGCAATCCAAAGAAGAGTTGTAAATAAGTATGATTTTAATTCATGACGATAAATATTCATCCCTAGTCCTCCTTTGAATAGTAATGAAGGAATATCTCTTCCAGATCCGGTTCATCAACCCATAGATTGCGCAGCTGAACATTAGCAAGCTTAGCAGTCACCATATTGATATCCCCACGAAAGATAAAACTATGCTCATATCCTTCTACTTTCAAATCACTGACTCCGTCCATAAGGAAATTATCTATAGGAAGTTCTTCGGTAGTTTCTATCTTCACCCTCTTATAACTATGTTTTTTTAGGGAGGATATCGTCTCCAGTTGAATAATTCTACCCTCCTTGATGATTGCAACCCTACCACACATTCTCTGAACCTCGGATAAAATATGAGAAGACATAACTATCGATGCTCCCCTCTTATTCTCCTCCTGTAGTAAATCAAAGAAGGTTTGTTGCATCAGAGGATCTAGACCGGAAGTTGGTTCATCTAATATAATTAAATCTGGAGAATGAAGAAGTCCCTGGACAATTCCCACCTTCTTTTTGTTTCCGAAGGAAAGATCCTCTATTTTACGGCTAAGGTCAAGATTCATCCGTTCTGCCAGATCATGAATTCTCTTCTTACAATCCTTTTTGTAAAAGCTTGCCGAGTAATTCAACAAATCTTTCACCTTCATTCCATCATAATAGAACACCTCACTGGGTAGATAGCCAATTCTTTTCGCAATCTGAGGTGCCTCCTTGATACAGTCTTGACCAAATATTTGTGCGGAACCTGAGGTAGGATACAATAAGGCCAACAGGGTTCGAATGGTGGTTGATTTACCTGCTCCATTCGGTCCAATAAAGCCAAAAATCTCTCCCTCTTCTACCTCAAAGGTTACATCAATGATCCCTCTGGATTTTCCATAGAACTTTGTCAGTTTGTTCGTTTCGATGACCTTTCCCATATATTTCCTCCAGTTCTGATTTTATAATGAATTACGTAATATACATTCCTAGTATATAATGTAACACCTTAGTTATCATTAGAGATTCATTAAAATTCTGGCATCAGACAATGTTACTCCGGTTCATCCTATAATACATCGCTCCGGCCGCCATGATTAGGATACAGACCCCTAAATAATACGGAAATAATGGATGCGTTGCACTACCGGACAAGATCATCAGAGACCCGACTCCAGCCAAGATGGGTATAACAATACCCTTAGTAAAGCTCTTTATCTCGCCTTTTTTATACAGACGTATTACGGCTAGGTATAAAGCCAGATAATTAATATAACTAACTCCTATGGTGATCTCTGAAACATCACCTCTCATTCCATATTTCTGCGTCATATAATGAACCGCCATCCATCCCATGGTTAATAGATATGCAAGAAGAGCAGAATGGAGTGGCATTCCTGCCAGTCTCTTCTCCTCCAGCGATAGTTTCTTACTTCCCGGTAGCATATTGCGAATAGCCATAGAATAGGGCATACGAATAAAACCGAGAACTAAACCATTCACGGTTCCTAATACGGATATGATAACAAAGATCAGAATAATTTTACCACCGATATTACCAAAGAGATGGTTCGCAGCCGTAAAGGCAGAGGCATCTCCCTGTCTTAGAATCTCTTCCGGTCCCAATAAGAAATTTGTTCCCAGAAAGTAACTAAGGTAGGCAAATAATATGATTAATGGAGAAACTGTTAAAGCAATTGGAAGGTTTCTTTTACTGTTCTTAATCTCACTGCAAATGGAGGTAGATACGATCCAACCATCGAAGGAATATGCGATAGGCGCAAATGCCGCAAGCCAGCCCCAGGAAACGACCGCCGTACGGAAACCACTAATATCCTCTGCCATCATGGTACCAGGTTTTCCAAATAGTAGACCTGCAATGGCAATGGTAAGCAGAGGAATCAGCTTTATAATCATCGATGCATTTTGGATATAACCACCCAATTTGGCGGAAATAATATTAAACACAAATAGTACGGTGAGACACAGGCTTCCAATCAATACGGTAGTCTCTAAGGAGTATGGCACACCAAATAACTGACAAATATAGATGCCAGTAACCCAGGATACAACCGCAGCTATCGTAGGTAGATATAAGAAGGTCTGGAACCAACCAAATGCACAGGAGGTTCCCATACCGACAAAGTCCTCAGCATAGGCAATTAGCCCACCTGGCTTGTCCGTCCGTGTTGCCAGCTGCGAGATTGTCAGGCAGCCAAAGATAATAGCAATAGCAGATATTACAAAAACCAACATTCCTAATAATACATTACCCTTGGTATAAGTTAAAACATCATCCGCTTTAAAAAATATACCAGAACCAATTACTACGCCAGTGATCATGGTAACTGCTGTAAATAATCCATAAACTCTCTTATTCATCCTTGTTGAAATCCCTTCATAGTCATATTCATAACACAACTTCTATTATATAACAATTCTACAGATTCCGTCTATTGATTTCTACAGATTCCGTTATTGATTTCTACAAGAATGAATTGGATGTTTTATTCTATTTCAGTTCTTATGCTTGAATTCAAGTTATAAGGATTGAATCAAGTAAGCTCTTACTGGAGCTGCCTCAACCCCATCAATTAAAATAGGCGCAGCAGATAACAGATACTCTCCTTCCGGAACTCCATTCAGCCTTAATCCCTCCAAGATTACGATGTCCGAACTTAAAAGTTGGATATGGGTCTCATGGTCAGGCTGACTCCTCTCAATTCCAAGAGAATCGATACCTACTCCAAGGATGTTCTTATTTTTTAGATATTCGGCTCCGCCTTTATCTACATAGATAAAATCTGTTTCTAGAATATCTTCAAAGGAATTTCTGGTTTTTAAAAGGACAAAGGAATTCTCCCGGATATCCTTACCCTGTAAATCCTCTTGCGTTATCCGTTCCTTCACAGTAGTTAAATCAATAACAGTACAGGGTGCAACCACTTGTTTTAACTCCAAAGATTCAACCGTGGTACCCTCCGGTATCATATGAAGGGACCGGTCCAGATGGGTCCCCGTATGAAGATTCATCTCCAGTCTGCTTTCATAAGCAGAACCGGTATTAAAATCTCCATCTACGGTGATAATTGGTCTCTTCTCCGCCCTCCCTTTGTATACGGGCATGGAAGGATGTATCGGCATGGATATGTCATATAGTTTCATATTATTGGTATCGATCTTCATATGCGCCTCCATTCTTTCGTTACTTATTCATCTATTGAGTTAAAATCAACACTCAATAGATGAACTGAACTACCTTTTATATTTTTAATAAAGCTTCATCATTTCATCCGAAGGTAACAAATTCATATCCATTCTTATATCAGAGCACGTTCTAGATGTTCAGCCACTTTCTACCGTCATTTGCCAGTAGTTCAAAAGCTCTAACCGGTCCCATAGAACCAGCATCATAATTCGGAAACTTAACCTTCTTCTGCTCTCGATAACGGATAATCTGATCCGCAACCATCCAGGCAGCTTCTACTTCATCCCATCTGGAAAATAAAGTGGCGTCTCCTCGTAAGATATCAAATATCAGTCGTTCGTATGCCTCCGGCGTATTCCCCTGACTATGGCTGACATAGCTGGTATCCATCTTCGTCGGCATAATATCATGATGGGTCGTAAAGTCCTTCGTGTTAAACTGGAAGAATACACCTACTGAGGGTTGAATTCTTATAACCAGAAGATTGGGTTCCTGAATATTACGGTCTTTAAAATACAGGATATTCGGTAAATTCTTAAACTGTATCACGATCTCAGCAGATTTAGTTCCTAATCTTTTACCAGTCCGAATGTAGAACGGTGTACCGGCCCAACGGAAATTATTGATATGAAGTTTCAATGCCACAAAAGTCTCCGTATTGGAATCCTTTGGTACATTTTCTTCCTCTAGATAACCAACTACCGGTGCTCCATCTATAACACCTTTGCCATATTGTCCGAATACTACATTGTCTCGTAAGAATTCCGGGGTGATATCTTCAATCGCCTGGATTACCTTTAATTTCTCGCCACGGATGGAATCCATCTCCAGATTAACTGGAGGCTCCATTGCTACCATAGAGAGTATCTGCATAATATGATTCTGAAGCATATCACGCATTGCACCAGAATGCTCGTAATAACCACCACGGCTACCGACTCCCAAATTCTCCGTTAAAGAGATTTGAATATTATCGATAAAGTTATTATTCCAGATGGATTCAAAGATCAGATTACAAAATCGAAGCACCATGATATTCTGAATCATTTCTTTACCCAGATAATGATCAATTCGGTAGATATCGCTCTCCTTAAATACTTCCAGAAGCTTGCTATTTAGTTTTCTAGCCGTTGTTAAATCCTTACCAAAGGGCTTTTCAATAATTAATCGGCTAAAACTTCCTTCTCGCTTTGCCATGTGGCTGATTTGTAATCCCTGCACGATGGTTTCAAAATACTCCGGTGCGACAGCCAGGTAAAAGACTCGGTTTCCTTTCGTACCTGCCGATTGATCTAACACCTCCAAGTATTCCTTCAACCCCTGAAATCCTTCTAGGTTCGTAAAATCGAACTGATAGTAATGTATCATCTCCTGTAGCTTTGCCCAGGACTCATCATTTATTTTATTTCTGGAATGCTTATTCACGGAGGCATAGATTTCCTTACGATATTCCTCCGAACACTTTTCTCTTCTGCCGACGGATACAATAGCAAAATTCTCTGGTAACAATCCGTCCAATAACATATTATATAAAGCAGGCATCAGCTTTCTGTGAGTAAGATCGCCGGTACCGCCGAAGATCACTAAGATTGCAGACAAATCAATATCCTCCATGTTATTATACTCATTCTCCATCCTCAAGCTAATTCCTCCTTTCGTATATTCATTTATTTATTTAATCATTTCTTGTTCATTTTATAAAACTTAGTTCATTGTGAAAAACTGTGTCCACAGTGAAAGACTGTGTTCATAGTAAAAATTTTTGTTTCGGTAATTATATTACCACTCGGTATGGAATACACCCTCTTTATCCGTTCTCTGATAGGTATGGGCTCCAAAATAATCTCTCTGTGCTTGCAGAAGATTCATCGGTAGTTCAGCGGAACGATAGCTATCATAATAGGACAAGGCACTTGTGAATCCGGGTACCGATATTCCAGCGGATATAGCCGACTTCACAACCTCTCGCCATTCCACCTGATACTGGCCCACGATATCTCGGAAATAATCCTCTAGTAGTAGATTCACTAAATCAGGTTGTTTATGATAAGCATTGGCAATATGATTCAAAAACTGTGCCCGGATGATACAGCCTCCACGGAATATCTTAGCGATATCCCCTAACTGTAAATCCCAACCGTATTGAACCGATGCCGCCCGCATCAGATCAAAGCCCTGGGCATAGGCACATATCTTGCTGGCATATAAGGCTCTTCGTACCGCCTCTACCATATCCTTGGATTTACGATCTAGATTCTCCGGTCCCTTTAAGGTTTTTGATGCATTAACCCTTTCCTCCTTCATAGCGGACATGTATCTCTCATAAACCGCCATGGTTATGGTAGGTGTGGGTACACCTAGATCAAGTGAAATCTGTCCGGTCCATTTACCAGTTCCCTTTTGTCCCGCCTTATCTAAGATTAAATCCACTAGATATTTTCCAGTCTCCGGATCCTTCTTTTTAAATACTTGAGCAGTGATATCGATAAGATAGCTGTTTAATTCACCCTGATTCCAGCTACTGAATACCTCATAGAATTCCGGTGCCGTTAAGCCAAGAAGCTTTTTCATAATATCGTAGGCTTCACAAATCAGCTGCATATCTGCATATTCGATTCCATTGTGAACCATTTTCACAAAATGACCGGCTCCATCCTTGCCAATATAAGTGCAACAAGGCTCATTATCTACCTTGGCTGAAATATCGGTCAAAATCGGTTCTAATAGCTGATAAGCCTCCGGTATACCGCCTGGCATGATGGCAGGACCCTTACGGGCACCTTCCTCTCCACCGGATATTCCGGTTCCAAGATAATAAAAGCCTGCTTCCTCTAGCTGGCGGCTTCTTTTGATGGTATCCATATAGTTGGAGTTACCTCCATCCATAATCAGATCTCCTTTATCAATAAGTGGTAATAGCTGCATGATTGTATCATCCACTGCTTCTCCAGCCTTCACCATCAATATGATCTTTCTGGGTTTTTCCAAAGCTTCGATAAACTCCTTAAGGGAATACGTCCCTAAGAGATTCTTATGTTCTGCTTCCTTTATCAAAGTATCCGTCTTCTCCCTAGATCGGTTATAGACAGCTACGGTATACCCGTGATCTGCAATATTCAGTGCAAGATTTTTTCCCATTACTGCCAAACCAATAACTCCCACCTGCTGTTTCGCCATATGAACTCCTCCAATACGTATTTTTATTATTTTTTTATGTCTCAGTTGTTGAAACAAGTCTTTCTTTGATTAATTTCTACTATATTAGATAATACTTCGTCTCTCTTTGTTTATTAAATTATAGTTATATTATACCATTTTATATCAGCATTGTATATTATATGTTAACCAACAACATCATATCCATTGGATGCGAGGGTTTCCCTTATGGTATCTAAGCTTATTTTCTTCAATGTGGCTCCCTTGTTAATGGTCATAAACCTACCTGCCGTATTAAGCATTCCTGGCTTCATTATATCCTTAAAGCCAAGTTCAGCAAGAATCTCAGGTAATTCCGGATAATCCTTACTTAATTCAAATACACTTTTATTCAAATCGATCCTTCGATTTACCATCTTATCAGCTCCCAATCTATACTATTATCCATTTTATTCTATATTATAGAATTCTTGTAACTTTATCTGTGATTTATATCACATTTCTATGTATCATAATATCCCATCAGTCACATAGAAATCC
>CAYMLE010000028.1:0-24471 GCA_964391115.1 uncultured Herbinix sp.
AACTCCTGTATTATCGAATTTTTTAGCTATGTACACGACAAGTCTTAGATTGTGCTCCACTAAGATTGACTTCATCTCTTGGTCCTGCTCGGTTCCTAAACCCGCAATCACCTCAGCTTCTCTAACCGAATCTAAGGGAGGAGGTAAAACCTCAGCTCCACCAATATAATGGATTTCCCCTCTTTGACCAAAAAGTATCGTTTTGATATCCGGGATCATTCGAAACTGAAACTTGTTTTGTATTGACAACTTTAAAAGCATAGAGTAACCTCCCACATTTTTACCTTCTTAACGTTACGTCGCAGAGTTTTTCCCTCATTCACCTCCGCAGTTCACAATAGTGCCTTATGTAAAATAGCATGGTACTCCTCCTTATTTGAAAGTCGGTTATCGCTGAAGGCTACAATTACCTTCTCATTACAGATAGTCTCCTTTCCCGTATGGATTAATACCTTATCCAGCTTAAAACCTAGTAATACACCACTCTTCCCCACAGATCGATATGGAATAAACCTAAGTCTCAATAAGGTTTCATCTCCAACTGACCACTGAGTCGTATCTAGATTATTAATCTCCAGATAATGTTTTGCTTCCTCAAGATCCTTACAAAATCCCGGTGAGAGCAGCTCACTCATGAGAGAATTCTCTAGGACCATAACCGGTCGCCTATAGATAGGATCATAGAGACAATTACCCGTATCCATAAGACCTTTGGTAGTAATACTACGATCCTCCATAACCAGCTCTACCTCATAGGTCTCGGGAGCATTGTTATGAAAATAAGGATATAGACGCAGTGCTAGTAGTACAGTCGATGCTATGATAAGGATTGCTGCTATTACATAACCCAAGGAGATATTGCTGAACATGGTTCCATTCCCCATGGCTATCAATAACAACCGCAAGCCTGTATGATAATAGACAGAATTCATAAGTCCACCTACAAAGTATGTAATCAAATTCAATACAATAAATTGCTTTGTCAGATCAAAGAGCTTAAGCGGGCCAAAAGCAATAATAATCATAAGTGTCGCACCAACAACATTTAGTATAAAGATCTTAAGAAGCGCTGGAATAAATGGATACATTCCTGCAATCGTTGCTGAGACAGCTCCAACTGCGGCTCCTAAGACGATCCTGAGGATTTTACTGTTTTTCCGGTTTATCTTTTTTAGTAGGTATAGTAAAATGATATCAAAGATAAAGTTTAGGATAAAAATAACATCCGGATAAACCTCTAAATACAATTTTCACCTCCAGAAAATCACTCTTCACAGGCTGGTTTTCTCCTGCAGAGTTCGTGAATTAACATCTTTAGTTACTGTGATTGGATATCCCAAATCACTACTTTTTGATTATAACTTGTTTGGTTTCCATTTTATGTCAGTTCTTGGTATCCATTCCTTTGTTTTCATTTACAAATTATTACAGCTTCATCTCTGTTCCTTGTTAAAGATACAAAAAAGGCTGTCAGATTATTCTTTTACAAATAATCTGACAGCCTTAATGTCTTATGTATAACGTTTTTTCTATTTATTGTGTCTGTTCTTTTGAAGGAATTCCGGTATCTTAATACCACCGGGATCCGTGTTTGTATTTACTGGTGGTTTCGCCGGCTGACTTGTCAATGGCCTACGGTTTGGATCGGTTTGATAAGTAGGCTGTGCTGGTTGACTGTAAGCACTGCTAGAAGTAAAGCTACGGTTAATGCTTACCTCAGGCTTAATGGGATTATAAGGGTTGGATCCGGTAGGACGTCTTAAAAATTCCGGTGTTTTAACTAATTCCTTGGATCTGCCATCTAGACCAGTTGCAATAACAGTAATGCTAGCCGTATCCGGAGATGCGTCATCATACATAGCACCAAAGATGATATTCGCAGCCTCTCCTGCCAATTCCTGTACCAATGTGGCAGCTTCATTAGCCTCTACCAAACTGATATCTCCCGATATGTTGATTATAACATGGGATGCACCCTGGATAGTAGTCTCTAACAACGGACTAGTAATCGCCTGCTTCACTGCTTCTACGCATTTATCATCACCAGTGCCTACACCAATTCCGATATGAGCAATGCCCTTGTCCTTCATAACCGTCTGTACATCTGCGAAGTCAAGATTAATCAATCCGGGTACATTAATCAGATCTGTAATACCCTGAACACCTTGCTGCAACACTTCATCGGCTTTCCGAAGTGCATCTGGCATAGTTGTTCTACGATCTACGATTTCTAATAATTTATCATTCGGAATTACGATTAAGGTATCTACCTGCTCCTTTAGTCGTTCAATACCGCCGAGTGCATTAGTCATACGTGTTTTAGCTTCAAATTTAAAGGGTTTCGTGACAATACCTACAGTCAGAATACCCATTTCCTTAGCGATCTGTGCTACGATAGGAGCAGCACCAGTTCCTGTACCGCCACCCATTCCACAGGTTACGAAAACCATATCAGCTCCATTGATGAGCTCTGACAACTGTTCCCTGCTCTCCTCCGCGGCCTTCTGTCCCATCTCTGGCTGGGCACCTGCACCAAGGCCTTTGGTAAGCTTCTCTCCGATTTGGATGCAAAGTGGAGCCTTGCAATTCTTAAGATGCTGCTTGTCCGTATTCACACAGACAAATTCTACACCTACAATATTCTCCTCTATCATTCGATTAACGGCGTTATTACCTGCTCCTCCTACCCCAATTACAAGTATTTTTGCAGCTGCATCCGCCTCATTTGTTCTTATCTCAAGCAAGGTTAATTCCTCCTTCATCGTATTCTCTATTCTTCTACAATTCCCATTCATGATATTCACTAGCCGTTCTACGGGTGAATGGATCTATACTACTGACACGGCTCTTCTCGATATGTACTGTTTGATTTTAAAAACCACATTATGATGGGACTAATTTCTTATCTCATACAATTTATGGTGTTCCTAATCCTAATATATATGATATCTTTAAATTCCCAAATAATCAAGCACAATTTTAAAAAACTAATGAATAATTTAGGTGTTTCTTTATCGATTCAGTCGATTTTTAGGCTTTGCCACTATCTGGTCCGTATCCTTATTATATTTCGTCATATCTAGTACTAATTCTTGTCCCTCTAGCTTGTCCAAAATCTCAGCAAGTTCCTTATTCGTACCTTGGATAATATTCCTTAGTTCTGCTAGTACTTCATCATAAGTACTTCTCCTGCCAAGGTCGGCACTAATGTTACCACAATCCACCCTAACTTCATAATTATTATTAAACTGGATTGTCGTAACCTCTAGGCCAAACTTGTCAATCAGCTGGGTCAGATTTAGTATAACATCAAATAATTCATCCTTCTGAACCCGGAGCGTTTCATTCAGTAATATCCGGTTAAAATGTAGTCCTTTTATTTGTGGTATATCCTCAAGCTGCTTCGATGAGCTTTCTACCACAATTCCGTCTTTATCGAAATAGAGGTATTCGCCCATAAATTCCACACAGCCAGTAACCATTTTTTCATATACACGAATATCAACCGTATTATTGTTCACTAGCTTAAAATCAAGCTTCTCAACAAAAGGAATATCGACATCTGTAAAATAGGTATATTTCAGATACAAAAGTAATGCATTGTTATCCCATCGATCTTTAATGATCTGCTCCTTAATCTGATCCGAGCTATTTCGTTCTGCTCCCGTAATTGTGACTTTCTCCAATCGGAAGGTGTATAGAAATAAAAGAACCGGTACACCTACAAAAATGGCGAGCTTAAGAAGCCGAGTCATAATTCTCTTAAGTACACTATTTGAATTCCTACGCAATTTCTTACTCATATCCTACTCCTGTACCGTATAAGCATCGGTTTCTCTCTTCCACTCACCATTATCCTATGTATCACTAAGCCTGGTTTTCCCAAGCCAAGAAGCCAGTTATGCCAGCTTCTCCGGTGCCATGGAGTGCTCAAAATCACTCAAGTAAGCCGAATAATTATTCGTTCTGCCATCCCGTAGATAATTGATCTTTGCTCCAAGATTGGAAAAATCTCTACAGATATCTTCATAGCCCCGCTCTATATTGACAGCATCCTGAACGATTGTAGTACCCTGGGCTGCCAATCCTGCGATAACCATTGCAGCTCCACCGCGTAAGTCATAAGCTCTGACGATTGCTCCACGAAGTTGCTTTACACCTTCTATTACTGCCTTATTCTCGGTTAATTCGAGACTAATCTTTGCCCCCATTCGCTTTAATTCTTCAACATTTTGGTAACGGGATTCAAATATTTTCTCCTGAATAATGCTTGTTCCCTCAGCAAGACATAAAACTGTCATCATCTGAGACTGCATATCTGTAGGAAATCCAGGATAGGGTTCTGTCTTTAATAGATCAACCGGAAGAATTTTTCCTTTGCTACGGATTCTAACCTTCGTATCCTCTGTGTCTATAGTACAACCTGTTTTCTTCAGTACCCTTAGGATGGAATCAATCTGCATGACAGGGGCATCGTGAAATACCGCTTCACCATGGATAGCTGCTATGGCTGTCATATATGTTCCGGCAACGATGCGATCTGGCGGGAGGATAAATTCTACATCATATAGCCTCTTAACTCCCTCCACTTCGATATAAGCTGTGCCTTTTCCACAAATCCTTGCTCCTGCTTCTTGCAGGTAATTACAAAGCTCCGTTACCTCTGGTTCCCTAGCTGCGTTATAGATCCGTGTTACTCCTTCCGCAAGCACTGCAGTTAATATTACATTCTGAGTGGCTCCTACGCTGGGGAACTCTAGAAATATGTCATTTCCGGTGATCCGATTGCTGTAGCAATGTATAATGTTATCATCTTCACCGAAAAATTCTTCTGAAACATTCATTTTCTTAAGGGCATTCAGATGGTAATTTATTGGCCGTTCCCCTATAGAACATCCTCCAGGGTAGGCAATGGTTACATCATGGCACCGCCCTAGCAGAGCACCTAAAAATAGAATGGAACTGCGCATTTTTCTTACAGCACCTTCTGATACTGTTGTAACCGATACATCCGTTGTGTCCACAATCAGAGTGTTTCCCTCCCATGTGGCTTTACATCCTAGTTCCTCCAGTACATTTATCATATGAAACACATCGAGAATTTTTGGGCAATTCTTAAGTATGGTAATACCTTTATTCAAAATAGTAGCAGCAATAATAGGTAATGCTGCATTCTTTGAACCTTGTATTTTTACTTCACCCTTTAACTGCTCTCCGCCGATGACCTTAATACTCGACATAGCACACCTCAGACAATTAAGGAAATATAATACCACTATATGATATCTCCTTTGTCCGCGTGATTAACGGTGATGAAGAGATTACAAACCTAACTCAGATACACTTTTATCCCTTAATCCGATCGGCTCGAATCTGATTCGAAACACTTAGTACAATTCCCATCTCAAAGAGGATTACCATAACAGAACTTCCTCCATAGCTGATAAAGGGTAATGGAATACCCGTGGAGGGTATCGTGTTGGTAACAACTGCGATATTAATAAGTACTTGGGTTGCTATATGCGCTAAAACACCAGTAGCGATCAATCCACCGAATAGGTCCGGCGCATTGATGGCGATGATAAAGATTCGCCATATTAATAATAGAAACAGTAAGATAAGAGCAACTGCCCCGAAGAGCCCTAGTTCCTCGCATATTACCGAAAATATCATATCATTGTGGGATTCTGGTATGAAGCCCAGCTTCTGCATACTTTCTCCGAGCCCTTTTCCAAAGACTCCACCGGAGGCAATCGCATAAAGCCCTTGAAGAATCTGATAACCCTTGGGATGAGTCTCAACATTCTGCCATACTGTGATACGTTCAAAACGATAGGGTTCGAGTATAATCAGCAAAGCCCCTGCTGCAACAAGAAAGACCCCGATAAAGATAAAGTAGCCTTTCTTTTTACTGGCCACAAAACTAATTCCTACCATAATTACCCCGACTACCAAGGCCGTTGAAAAGTTTTCTATAACAATCAAACCAAGTAGAGGTAGTATGAATAGGATAACCCGTAAAAAGCCAGTGACTCTATCCAGCTTTCTAGGCGCCATATTAACTATGTAAGCAGTGAACAAGATAACCGCAATCTTAGTCAACTCTGAGGGCTGGAAGCTTCCCAAAGGACCTAGATTAATCCAACGCTTTGCACCATTGATCACATCTCCAAAGATTAAAACATAGATTTGTAGGAATATGCAAAGAAAATATAAACAGGTAACTGGTTTTAACTTTATAATAGGAAGCTTCGCTATGTAAAACCGATAATCGATCTTGGAGACAAATAGCATCACCAGTATTCCTACACCAGCAAACAGTGCCTGTCTCTCGAGATAATGAGTAGCATTCGAGTATACTCTCTGAGCATTGTAAGAGGAGGTACTATAAATCATGACTAAGCCAAAGCACACTAAAAATAGTGTGAGAAATAATAAACTGTAGTCATAGTAGCTATGCATTTTCTTTTGCTTGGTATCACCAGCTGTCCTAGCCATAATAATCTCCATTCTGCTTGTTAAAACTAGACCTACAACATTTCCCTAACATATTCTTTAAATAATCTGCCCCTCTGCTCGTAGTTATCAAACATTCCCCAACTAGCGCAGGCAGGTGATAACAATACTGCATCTCCGGGTTTTGCTTTCTTTGCACTGATCCGAACAGCATCCTGTAAGCTATCTACCATAATAATATTGGTAAAGCCATGACGGATTGCTGTCTCTGCAATTTTCTCCCTGGTCTGCCCAAGAAGAACCAGATATCTTACTTTATTATTAAAGGCTTTAATCCAATTATCATAATCACTATTTTTATCATATCCACCGCCGATGATGATGGTGGGACCTTTCATCGCTTGGATGGCTTTAATAGCGGCATCGGGATTCGTTCCCTTCGAATCATTATAATAAGACACCCCTTGGATCGTCTCTACATATTCTATTCTATGTTCTACCGCTTGAAAAGAGGTAATTGCTTTCTTGATGAGTTCCAAGGGTATTCCCATGGTTATCGCAATTCCTACTCCAGCCATAACATTTTCGTAGCTATGCTTACCAATAATTCGCAATTCATTAACATTGCAGACCAGCTGTTTTTCTCCTTCGATCGCGTAGTAGATCTCATCCTCCAATAGGAACAAACCGTTTTGAAGTTCTCGCACACTAGAGAAATACATTACCTTAGTATGTAGACGGTCAGCCATAGACCGGAGAGCTTCATCCTCATAATTCAGAACACAGAACTCGGATTGGGTTTGGTTTCTGGCTATATTCTCCTTCATGGCAATATAATTATCCATGGTGTGATGTCGATTAAGATGATCCGGAGTAATGTTTAATATTGCACTGACATCGGGCTTAAATTCCTGGATTGTTTCCAGCTGGAAGCTGCTTAACTCAATAACCAGAACGGACTTGCTGGTTGTCTCTAGAGCGATATCTGTATAGGGATCTCCGATATTTCCAACAACATATACTTCCTCATACCAGGTTTTCATGATTTCTCCAACCAGGGCTGTGGTTGTTGTCTTACCGTTGGTTCCAGTTATACCGATGATCTTACCCTTGGAGAAATGGTAGGCCAACTCAATCTCTCCCCAGATGGGAATATTTTTATTTCTGATTCGATCTACGATCGGTTGATCGACTGCAATACCTGGACTAATAATAAATAATTCCACTCCCTCGAGCAGTTCCTCCGGCAATTCTCCGAAGATTCCTGTAAATTGCTGATCTATATTTATCTTATCTTTGAAAGCATCACTTGTTAGGTTTTCATTGCCATCATATAACAGGACCTCAGCCCCTTGCTTCTGCAGCAGCCGTGTTGCAGATACACCACTTTTACCAGCACCAAATATCAGTATTTTTTTTCCTTTCAGCTGCATCGTAATCCTCCATCACCTAAACTCAGGTATCCAATTTGTCATCTTCTATCATTCATTCATAAGTTATCCGGTTTAAATCCCCATAAGGGCAACCAGACAAAGTACGGTGGTTACGATAGAGAATACCGCTACGATTCTTGTCTCCGACCATCCCATTAACTCAAAATGATGGTGGATCGGCGCCATCTTAAACAATCGCTTGCCACCAGTAAGCTTGAAGTAGCCTACCTGAAGCATGACAGACAAGACCTCAACCAGATAAACCAAAGCTACGATCAATATGAATAAGGGCATCTTCATAACATAAGCGGCAGAAGCCACAAATCCACCTAAGGCCAAACTACCCGTATCTCCCATAAACACCTTGGCAGGATAAACATTGTACAGCAGGAAGGCCAATAGACTGCCAGCCACCGCTCCTGTAATCGGTGAGATACCACTATTAATTCCTATCGCAACAACGGTAAAGAAGGTTGCGATCAATACCGTAACACTGGATTCCAATCCGTCCAGACCATCTGTAAAATTAGAGCCATTGACGGTACCCAGTACAACAAAAAATAGCATAGGGATAAACATATAGGAAACATCTAAATACTTACCATTGGAAAATGGAATTAACATTAAGGTCACATCTTCCATAGAATTAATCAAATAAAAACCTAATATGGAGGTAACTAGGATCTGTCCTAGCATCTTCTGCCATGCCCGAAGTCCCATGGAACGTTTCATCACTACTTTTATGTAGTCATCAACAAAGCCGATTATACCGAAGCCTATGGTCGAAAAAAGTACTGGAACGATTTCCTTATACTCTGTGATATAAAGCAAAGAAGTAATCGAAATACTTAATACGATAACAATTCCACCCATAGTAGGAGTTCCTGATTTTTTTAGATGGGATTCTGGTCCATCCTGCCTGACAAACTGACCAAACTTCAACCTCTTAAGGAAGGGGATTAAAATCGGACACAGCACCACACATACTCCAAATGAAATGATTACAGGCAAAATTACCTTAAAATTATCAAAATCCATGTTAACTCCTATCTGACCAGTATAATAGGCCTCGTTCTTCTATGCTGATTATAATTATCCCTTAGGATTATCATCTTCACATTTGTTCTATTATTAACTTAGCTATTATACTTTATAACATTTTAAATTACAATATTATTTATAGTAAAGAACCAAGTCACTTTTTTTCTTGATTTTCTCTCCTGGCAATGGAAACTGTTCTACTATGGTTTCTCCTTCACCAAGCTTATATAATTCACCAAACTCATATATTTTTAATAAATCCTGAACTTCCTTCTTTGTTTTTCCTACAAAATTGGGTACTGTAAAGGTCCCAATATCATATTCCTTAACTTCTTCTTCCGTATAGCTCGCCTCTATACCCATATAAGGGAGAATGTTATCAAATAAGTCTGCAATAACCGGAGCTGCTATGGTTCCGCCGTAGTAGATACCCGTCGGCTCATCAATCAGTACCAAGGCCATAACCTGTGGATCATTTGCCGGTGCGAAGCCGATAAAGGAGGATATGTATCTTCCTGTTCTTCTTGGTAGCTTTTCAGAGGTAGCGGTCTTGCCACCAATATGAAAGCCTGGCAGATAAGCTCTCTTGCCTGTACCCTCTGACACAACCGCTTCTAGAAGCATCTTCATGGTTTCTGAAGTCTCTTTCGATACGGCGTTTTCGCTTACCGGATAATCCAATGTTTTTATGGTTCTACCCTCTGGCGATTTAATTGCCACACCGAAATGTGGCGTTACTAATTTACCTCCATTTACAACTGCACTGGCCGAGGTCATAAGCTGCAAAGGTGTTATCTGAAAGGACTGTCCAAAGGACATCGTAGCTAGCTCAACCGCCTTGATAATATCCTTCTTATGCATAATGGAATTGGCTTCACCAGGAAGATCTACTCCGGTCTTTTGAAATAACCCGAGCCGATCATAGTAGACATACATCTGATCCACACCGACTCTTGCTCCAATCTCCATGAACACGGGGTTACAGGAGTTCTTCATTCCCTCGACGAAGGTTTGACTTCCATGACCACCAGCTTTATGGCAGCGAATCATACGGTCCTCTACCTTTTTATAGCCAGGACAGAAGAAACTGTCCGTTAGCTTAACCACTCCCTCTTCCAAAGCAGCGGTGGCAGTTACTATCTTGAATGCAGAGCCTGGTTCATAGGTATCACTGATACTGGCATTCCTCCACATTCCATTTAACAGTTCTGTCTTCTTCTCATCGGTCAGGGTCATACCGTCATACTGAGCAACAATCTCCTCCGACAAGGTATAAGGATCGTTAAGATCGAACTCCGGATAATTAACCATGGCATATAGCTCACCATTCTGAGGGTTCATAACAATTAACTTGACATTTTTCGCATTTTTCGTCTCCAGAACCTTCTGGGCTGCTTGCTCTGCGTATTTTTGTATATTAACATCTAAGCTTAAGAATAAATCATTTCCTGGCTGAGGTTCAATCCGGTCCTCTGCAGCATTTTCTATCTCCACCCCATAGGCCGTTGTCAGTGTGAGGATGGTTCCATCAATTCCCTTCAGGTATTCCTCATATTTAACCTCGAGACCAATGATTCCTTGATTATCACTGCCGGTAAAGCCAATTACCTTGGAGGCCAGGGTGGAATAAGGATAGTACCTTTTATAGTCTTCGTCCACCATGACACCATCCAGATCATATTCTCTAATTCTATCTGCAATCTCTTTGGCTACATTGGACTTAATTCGCTCGATGGAGGATACTTTCTCCACTCTTTTTCTTACAGCAGCTTCACTTAAGCCCAACTCATCGGACAAAACCTGAATTACTTTCTCCGGTTCTTTGATCTGACTGTAAATAACTGAAATTGTGCTAACTGGCCGGTTGGTGGCGATTTCTTCTCCATTGATATCGTAGATTCTACCCCTTTCGGCCTTAATTGCTCTTTCTCTTTCGTGAAGTGCCTTCGCCCTGGCTGCATAGTCTGCAGACCTATATATCATGTAATAGCCCAGTCTAGCGGTTAGTCCCAGGGACGCTATGATAATCAAAACAACGATTATGAATATATTCTTTTTGTTGTAAGTCCTATTTCTTGCCACATTTATCAAACCTTGAATGTCTTATCGTTTCATTTTATTACAAACTGTATCGCTTTATTCATTCAATGGTCCGTTTTCTTGCGACTCGTCATCGGAATTCATCAGGATATCCTCTTCCATACCCGGTGGAATGCTGTCACCGACGTATTCATCCTCTTCCAAGGATCCGGGAGGAATGGCTTCACCATCCTGGTTGACCGGCTCTTCCTGATTGCCCTCTATCGTATCATGATCTGTATTTTGCGTCTCAGGATTGCTGTCCGTATCTGTATTTCCTTGGGTGTCATCAGAGGTATCGGTAGTCTCTTGATTATTACTACCCGTATCTCCATTTTGTCCATCGTTTTCCGAATTCGGTTCCGGATTATTTGTCTGAGTTCCCTCTTGGTTATCGGTTGACCCATTATCCCCATTCGAAACGGCACCATCGTTATTATTTAATGCACCCTGTTCATCGGTTTCCTCCTCCAGGAGGTAATCAATCTCTCCTTCCGGAAAGATACCGAGAGCCGGAAGAATCTCCTTTAATACTCTACTGGCAAGCTTTGTGGCGATAGAACTGTCAGCTTGTTTCTCGACATTCTGAGGCTCATCTATCATAATATAAATGACTATCTCAGGATTAATCGCAGGTACTGCACCAAGGAAGGATACAACGTAAGTTTTGGCATCTCGAGGAAGCTTCTGTGCTGTACCTGTCTTACCTCCGACAGCATAACCCTCCACCTTCGCATATTTTGCTGTACCTAGCTCTACGGTTTGATACATATATTTTTGAATTAATTCTGAGGTTTCCTCCGATACGGCCTGTCTAATCAGTAATTTATCAAACTGCTTAATTGTGGCACCTTTTTCATTTACGATTTGTTTCACGATATGGGGCTGATAGTAATTGCCACCATTTACCAGAGAGGAGTAGGCTGAAGCCATCTGAAGCATGGTTACTGTAAAGGTTTGTCCAAAGCTACTGGTTGCTAACTCCGAGGAATTTAATTTATCCTTTGGTACGATGATACCCTTTTCTTCACCAGGTAGGTCCACTCCAGTCTTTCTTCCGATGTTAAATTTCGTCTGATAATCATAAAACATCTCCCTGCCTTCCATGACAGCGAGTTGCATCATTGCGTCATTGCAGGATTTCATCAAGCTTTCCCCTAGAGTGACTATTCCATGCCCTATCCGGCTACTGCATCGAATCCAGAAGCCACCGATATGCTCACCCCCATCACAAACAAAAGTCGTATTATCCGATACTAATGCTTCCTCTAGGGCAGTTGCCACCGTTATGGGTTTAAAAGTCGAACCTGGTTCAAAGCTACTGCTAATAACATCATTCTTCCATAATTGATTAAGAACCTCCATCTTCTGGTCCTGGGTCATAGCAGCCTGTTCTTCCGCTGTATATAAACCATCCAGACTCCTGGGGTTATTCAGATTATATTCGTCATTGGAAGCCATGGCAATAATTTCGCCATTGTTGGGATTCATAGCAAGAATACCGATGCTTTTACTTCCAAACTCTTCATTGAAGGTTTTGATATGGTTTTGAATAATTCTCTGTACATTGGCATCTATGGTACTTACAATCGAATAACCGTTTTGTGGTTTTTTCACAATCCGTTCAATGTTTAATGTGGAGTCATAGTACCCATATTCTCTACCATTAACTCCATTAAGCTCTTCATTGTAATATTCCTCAATACCCCAATATCCAGTATTATCTGCTGAGGTAAAACCGATGATATCACTGGCAAGTATTTCAAATGGATAGGTTCTTACATACTCCTCTTCAAACCATACCCCTATGATTTTCTTATCCTCTTCAAGTAAAGTTTTAAATGTATTTACCTGATCGTGCTTAAGATACTTCATTAATATGTAATATTGGCTCTGCGGTCTGTCTTTTAGTACCTGATAAATGGTATCTGCTTCAATTCCAAAATTAGTCTTAAGAACATCCAACGTATGTGGTATGGAATCTTCATTTAATAATAGGCGCTTTGGATCAAGTAGTAAGCGATATTGCATCTCACTTCGAGCTAGAACAGTTCCATTGCGATCCATAATATCACCCCGCTTGTAGGGCAATACTGCACTGGTATAGGATTGTCTGGATAGGACATGTTTTGCATAGCGGTCTCCATCGGTTTGCATGATATAAATCAATCTACCGATCAACCCAACCAAAAGTATTGTAATAGCACAAAATACAAGCAGTAGTTTTGCTTGCATTCGTGTGTTGAATTTTTTAATATTTTGTTCTTGTCTTTTTACCATAGTACTACCACCGTCCACATATGCAAGATTTTAATCGGGAATATCATGATATTGTCTAACATAACCTTCGTCACTACTCTGATATGTGATCACTGTATTATTATTCGGATATACCATTCCCAGTTCACCAACAGCAACCTGATACACATAATCCAGATCATAGTTGGAATTTATCTGCTCATCCATAGCATCATTCCTATTTTTACTTGTGATTAGGCTTTCTTCCTTTGCAATAATTACTCGTTCCAATCTGCTTACTTCATATTGTAATTGCAGATATTCCACACAAAAATATAAGGTAGTAATAATTGCTGCCGTTAATACGAATAAGGAAGCCATATTAATACCAGACAATTGCCTAGGCTGTTTTCGATCTTGCCTTCTTGGAGACGGCTGTTCTCTTCGTGGATCTACAGTCGGGGCTGTACGTTCCGGTCTTCTAACGTCCGGTACTGTATTCACCTGTCGGACTGTGTTACCCTCCACATAGCTCGTCCTATTTTCCGTATACTGATATCTTGTCCTTTTAGCCTCCATGCAATAACCCCTCTCCCGCATCATTTCAGTCTGTTTCAATCCTGTGTATGTTTGAATGCCCCTATTCGACGGTTATTATCAACAGCTTAAGCTGCTGTTTCCTTAGTTTATATTAACTAGTCACGTTCCATTCTTGGTCCGCACTTTTTATATTATTATGCTTTTTCAAATACTCTAAGTTTTGCACTTTTTGATCGTTTATTATATTCTAATTCCTCCGTGGAAGGAAGAATCGGTTTTCTGGTAATTACTTTACCCTGTGATTTTCTGCCACATACACAAATCGGAAAATTTGGAGGACAGATGCAGGGATTCTCATTGGTTCTAAAGCTTGACTTCACAATTCTATCTTCCAGGGAGTGGAATGTGATTATGCATAAGCGACCACCAGGATTTAATAAATCAATCATCTCCTGAAGGGTATCCTTTAGTACCTCTAATTCTCGGTTAAGTTCAATTCGAATTGCCTGAAAGGTTCTCTTAGCAGGATGTCCTGTTCCGACTCTCAGTTTCATCGGTATGGCTGCTTTTATCGCTTCAATTAATTCAAAGGTAGTCTCCATCGGTTTTTCATTTCTCATACGAACGATATGCTTCGCGATGTTTTTCGCAAAATTATCTTCTCCATAATCACGGATGATCCGATAAAGTTCCATCTCACTGTAATCATTTAAGATATCTTTTGCGGTTTTTGGATTTCTTGTGTCCATTCTCATATCCAGAGGTGCATCCTCCTTGTAGGAGAAGCCCCGTTCCGGAGTGTCTAGCTGATAGGAGGATACTCCAAGATCCAATAATATCCCGTCTACCTGAAGTATATTATGATCTCCAAGAACCGATTTCATATCACAATAATTGCTGCGTATAATGGTTACCCTATCTTGATAAGGAATAAGCCTTTGCTGCGCTGCTTCGATTGCAGCTTCATCCTGATCGATTCCGATGAGCTTTCCGGTGGTTAGCCTTGCGGCAATTTCATAGGAATGACCGGCTCCTCCCAGAGTTCCATCCACATAAACCCCTGTAGGATTAATGTTTAAATTTTCAATGACTTCCTCTAATAGGACTGACTTATGTTCAAATGCCATATTGGGCTCCTTATCTTTCCTTGTACCGCTTGTTCTTCGATTAAAAGCTGATTCCATATTCGGTCATACGCTCTGCGATTGAATCCACATCATCGTATACATTATTCTGATCCCAGCGTTCTTTACTCCAGATCTCAATCTTGTTTAATACGCCAACAAATACAATATCCTTGTCCAAGGCAGCGTTTTCACGGAGCTTCGCAGGTATTAGTATTCTACCCTGTTTGTCCGAATCACATGCAGAGGCACAAGCCATAAAATAACGTTGTAATTGTCTGGCTTCTTTTGTTCCCGGGAGTGTCTGTAGTTTTGAAACGAATTTCATCCATTCTTCATTTGGATAGGCAAAAAGGCAGCCATCAAGACCTTGGGTAATGACAAACTCATCACCTAAGTCTTCTCTGAATTTAGACGGTATTATTATTCTGCCCTTTGTATCAACCGTATGGTTGAACTCCCCCATGAACATAGGCTTCACCTTCGTATCTTTCTACAGTTTGTACCACTTTGGTGGATATTTGCTCCACTCTCCACCACTTTGCTCCACTTCTAGGACCATTTTATATTAGTTTAGGGAATTTATCAAGGGGTATTATAAAAAAAATAAGCTCAGAAAGCCTTTTTTTACTAGGGTTTCTGAGCTTATAGGATAAAGTTTTACAAGATGTTGTAGTTTATCTTAAAATCGAACAAATTATGTCAATATGTAGGCAAAAAGGGTGCAATAGGAAAATAGTCCCAAGAAAATGGTAAATGTACAATGAAACATGGACTGCAGGATTGTTGGAAGGCCGTAAGGGGTACCTACATGTCCCTCACACACTAGGGAACGGACATGGCCTTGAATATGTATGCTGATCTCGGACTTTGCAAGTCCGCTCTCATCACACATATTTAAGGCATGTTCGTTCTATAGTGCATTATGGGACATATAGGTACCCCTTGCGGCTTATACTCTTTTGAGCAACCCATGTTTCATTGGGATGTATGTATCGGTGGATATGGGTTAGTTGATATACTAAATTAAGATTTAGTAGGGTTCATTAATTGGCACATTGAAAATTAAGTATTGATAGTTAGACGATTGTGTATTATCATGAGTATAAATATGTAAATGATCCGATAATCTAACATGGTAAATGTTCTGGAGGTGGATGGGATGAATAAAATAACAGGGATATTATTAGCGATTACATGTCTTTTTGCAGGAATAGTTATAGGATTTCTTATTTCACCTGTAAAGGATGGGTTCGGAAATAATTCAGGCAATACAAATAATTATTATGGTGATAAAAAAGAAGATTCAGAAAACCCTGAAAAATAAGTATAAACTAGTCTTTCTATAAGATCTATAGCCGAAGAATTACACTTTGAACTACCAACTATTAATAATTAGTTGGTGGTTTTTTTATTACGCTAAACTAAAAGTTTGCTATTGAATAAAATTTAATCACAAAGATGATTGAGTTTATTAATGATGTTGATGGAAATTGTTGTTATCCATATTGTAATAAAAAAAGATTATAATTTGGTTCAGAATATAGAAGAAAAAAGCCTAAGTTAACGTAGTTTGTTAACTTAGGCTTTCATTTATAATAATCGTTATTGTTATTTCACTGCTTTTACTGCTTTCCGTCTCTTTATTATGATTGTGGTTAAGCATACGATAACTAGTAGGGCGGATAGTAGCTGGGAGATGGGGATTGATGTGCCCCATAGGAATAGCTGGTCGGTACGGAGACCTTCGATCCAGACTCTACCTAGGCCGTAGCCAGCTAAGTACATGAGCATTATTTCACCATCGAATTTCTTATGTTTTGTGTGAAGAATTAGGATTACTAATAATACTAAATTCCAAAGAGATTCGTAAAGGAAGGTAGGATGTACCTGGATATATTCCAGACTGTCCACCAATACGGTTTTTTCTCTGATCTCCATGATGCGGGTGAATGCGTCCTCTTTACCGGCGAACTTGTCCTTTAGGTTCAATACCGGTCTCGTAAAATCATAAGCTACATCATTGATATTCAGCTGCATCGCAAACAATCCATTGGTGTACTTACCGAAGGCTTCTCGATTGAAGAAATTCCCCCAGCGACCGATGATCTGTCCGGTTATCAAGCCGATACAACCGGTATCTGCTAGTAGCCAGAAGGGATACTTCTTAATACGAGTGTATATCACTGCGGTTAGAATTGCTCCGATGATTCCTCCGTATATCATCAGTCCCCCACTTCTTAAATTAAATATCTGAAGAAGGTCATCCTTGAACTCATCCCAAGAAAAGATTACGTAGAATAGTCTTGTGAATATTACGGATACAACGATTGCTACCAGAGCAAAGTCAAGATATATTTCTGTCTTCTGACCAGTTCTCTTGGCCATCCATTCAACGATTAGCCATCCAAACAGCATACCTAGGCCGATTACTACACCATAAAAGGCTATGTGATAGCCAAATACGTCAAATCCTGTAGGTACATTGTTAAGCTCAATTCCCAGATTTGGGAACCGGATATTGGTTGCCAATAATGTCTGCATATCTATTCACCACTTTCTGTTTTATTTTTTATACATTAAAGCGGAACAGAATGACATCTCCGTCCTGAACCACATATTCCTTCCCTTCGGAACGAACCAGGCCTTTCTCCTTAGCAGCATTATAGCTGCCACATTCAACTATATTATGATAATTTACGATTTCTGCACGGATAAAACCTCGCTCGAAATCAGTATGAATCTTACCAGCTGCCTGTGGTGCCTTGGTACCCACCTTAATGGTCCAAGCTCTGGTCTCCTTGGGACCAGCCGTCAGGTAACTAATCAAACCAAGGAGGCTGTAGCTGGCTCTAATCAGCTTTTCCAAACCGGATTCCTTTAAACCTAAGTCCTCCAGAAACATCCTTTTCTCCTCGTCATCTAGCTCAGCGATCTCCTGCTCAATCTGGGCACAGATAACAAATACCTCCGAGCTCTCATCGGCTGCAAATTTTCTTACTGCCAGCACGTTTTCATTGCTATCTCCATCCTCGATTAAGTCATCCTCACTAACATTCGCTGCATAGATTACTGGCTTTGAAGTCAATAGATTATAGGTTGACATGATCTCAAGTTCTTCTTCATCTGCCTGGAAGCTCTTAGCCATCTTACCATCCTCCAGGTGAGCCATCAGACGCTCTAATAGTTCGAATTCTGTGGCCAAAGCTTTATCATTTCTGGAACCCTTGTTAGCCTTAGATTTTCTCCGTTCCAGAATCTCAAGATCGGAAAAAATAAGCTCAAGGTTAATTGTCTCGATATCTCTTAAGGGATCAACTGATCCATCCACATGAATAATATTCCCGTCCTCGAAGCAACGTACTACATGTACTATGGCATCTACCTCGCGAATATTGGAGAGAAACTGATTACCCAAACCTTCTCCCTTGGAAGCACCCTTTACTAAACCAGCGATATCTACAAATTCTATGATGGCCGGTAACACCTTCTCCGAATGATACAGGTCAGCAAGAACTTGCAATCTCTGATCTGGAACTGGCACGATACCGATATTGGGATCAATGGTACAGAATGGATAATTGGCGGATTCTGCTCCCGCCTTTGTTAGTGAGTTAAAAAGTGTGCTCTTACCTACATTGGGTAAACCTACGATACCTAATTTCATTTGTTCTATTTCCTTCCTACGTTAACTTACTTAGTTTTTATCAGTTTTTATCAGTTATTATTAAACACTTATTTTATACGGATCATTAGGTGTTTACAAAACACTTAAGTTCATATAATACCTACTATATATAAGTTTCGCTATTCCATATATAACAGATATTTTATTCCTTCGTTAATCCTTGGACTCTACTACCACAAGGATGCCTTCCTCTACTTCAATGTATGCTTCCTCATCCAAGATTTCGTTGCTGACACCCATACTGGTACCGGCAGCCAAGGTTATGTTATTTAACGGATATTTAAAACCCTTAAGAGTTAGGCCACTAACCGTCCACGAAAATGCCAGAAACGACACATATTGCCCAAACTGTTCATCCTTTTTTATAGCAAAATTATTCTTTTTAAGATATATCTTATTATTCGAATCCAGGATGCAGGCATTGACATTGCGATCCAGTGCAAGCATAAGTAAATGAACATTCCCCAGCGTATGGTCCATTCTACTACCAGTAGCTCCAATCAGATCAATATGACTCGGATTCTGCTTCAGTGCCAGCTCAATTGCAATCTGAGTGTCCGTCTTGTCCTTTTCCCTTGGAAATGTCTTAATCGGAATAGATTTCTCACGATATTTCTTTAAAACTATTTGTGGTACCGAATCGAAGTCCCCAAGGATATAATCCATGGTCAGATTCAGATGATCCGCTATGACCAACCCGTGATCCGCTACGATTATCATTTGATAGGAAACCTTTTCTAAATGGGCTTTCACAAATATCTCATCGATATGGCCACCGGTTATGATTAGTATTCTGTTGTTATAATCGCTTTGATTTTTCATTTCCAATCGATCGCTGTTGCCCTCATTATCCATAGCTTCACCTTTTCTATTATGACATCAAGCAACCTTGAAAGGCATCGTCTCACTGAACAATACCCGCGCTGCTTAGATATTATGCGTGCAGCAATAGTAGCTTTTGCTATCCAGCCAATGGCCAGCTAGTCTTTAACAGAACGATTCCATTGTCCTGCTAGTCTTAAGCAAGACTTTTCTAAGGAAATTCTTCATAGTAGGCTATTAACGGCTAGCATCCTCATAACTTTGAAATATTTGATGATATTTTTCAATATTTGTGCTAATATTTCCTGAAAATACTGAGGTTCCAGAGACAATAACATTAGCTCCTGCCTGAAGCACCTCCAGAACATTCTTTGTGCTAATTCCGCCATCCACTTCGATATCGATATTGGCACCTGACTTTATAGCCATTTCCTTTAACTTTCTAATCTTATCCAAGGAATCGGGGATAAATACTTGTCCACCAAATCCTGGGTTAACACTCATAATCAAAACCATATCAATGTCCTTTAGCACATCGTCCAGTTTGTTCAAATCCGTAGCAGGCTTTAGAGTCACTCCTGCCTTAAGGCCAAGCGCTTTTATCTTATGCACCGTCTTCTGAAGATTCTGACAAGCTTCCACATGAACCGTAATAATGTCTGCTCCAGCCTCCTTAAAGGCATCGAGGTATCGAATGGGTTCCTCCACCATAAGGTGTACATCAAAAATAAGCTTCGAATTCTTTCGGATCGAAGCAATTACCGGCATACCAAAGCTGATACTGGGTACGAAACAACCATCCATTACATCAATATGAAGATATTCTGCTCCTGCCTCTTCAATCGCTTTGATTTGCTCACCTAATATATTAAAATCCGCTGCTAAAATCGATGGTGACAGCTTAATCATGCATACCTCCGTCTGACCCTAAGTGCCAACCGTTAACACCGGAAGATTAACCAGCTATATTTCAGATACATGCACTTAGTATTTCTTGTGTCTCTAATCTCTCAGTCTCTATTTCTGTGTCATTGAACCTTCTATCTTGGATATCTTCTGTCCTTAATCTCTTCTGTCCTTAATTTCTTCTGTCCTTAATCTCTTCTGTCCTTGATATCTTCTGTCCTTGATATCTTCTGTCCTTGATATCTTCTGTCCTTGATTTCTTCTGTCTTTGATTTCTTCTGCCCTTGATTTCTTCTATCCTTGATTTCTTCTGTCCTTGATTTCTTCTGTCCTTAATCTCTTCTGTCCTTAATCTCTTCTGTCCTTAATCTCTTCTGTCTCTTAATCTCTTCTGTCTCTTATCTCTTGTACGGAATATTACTAATATCGCTTAACTGCTTTCAGTTCGTCATATAAGGATTTGTAATTCTCATAACGGATATGACTGATTTTTTCTTCCGCCAGGGCTTCCTTAACCGCACACCCAGGTTCATTCAAATGCATACAGCCTATGAAACGACACTCCTGTTCATAGGAATTAAATTCAGGAAAATAATCCTTTAGTTCATCCTTCTCTATCTCATTAATATAGAGGGAGCTAAATCCTGGTGTATCCATGATATAGGTGTTGTCATCTACATATATCAATTCGGAGTGCCTGGTTGTATGCTTCCCTCTTTTTATTTTCTCACTTACCTTACCAGTCTCCATATGAGCCTCTGGATTTATTAAGTTAATCAAGGAGGATTTGCCCACTCCAGAAGGTCCTGCAAGAACGGTGGTTTTTCCATTGATTAACTGATAAATGCCCTTTAGGCCATCTGAGATTAGTGTACTGGTACTTACGACATCATAACCACAACAAAGATAGGTATCCATTAATAAAGATACCTCTTTCTCTGTAGCAATATCCTTCTTATTAAAGCAGACAATGGTTTTTACATTTTGCCTGTGCATCATGATTAAAAACCGGTCCAATAAATTAAGATTAGGAGCAGGCTCCGCAGCTGCAAATATGATCATCGCCTGATCTACATTCGCAACTGCCGGCCTGATTAATTCATTTCTTCTCGGTAAGATACCAGTAATCACACCAATACCTTCCGGTTGATCATTGGTATCAATCTCTACATCATCACCAACCAGGGGTTTTATATTTTGATTACGAAAAATCCCCTTGGCTTTACATTCGTAGATTTCATTTTTCTCCGGTGTATGAACGTAGTAAAACCCTGCTATACCTTTGATAATTTTACCTTTCAAGCTATTCCTCCACAGCCTCAAAATATACAGTCACAATAAAAGGTGTTGATTCTCCTGGTTTAATATAAGGCTCACCATCCACGTAGATCGTTACATAACCGGGTTCTTCACTTTCACCCTCGATATCCTCTATCGTAAACGGAAAGTCAGTAATACTTAACATAACCGGTTCAGGGAATAAGGTTGATTGCCATCCGCCCTGTACCATCTCGAATATAACTTCTCCTTCACCATCTCCCATGGTTCTTAAGGGGTTATCATTAATTGTAACAGATCCAAAGTATCGAACTGTTCCGGAACCACTGGCCGGTATATCCTCTACATCAGGGCCGGTGCTAACAATTACATCTATTTTATCACCCTTTTCTGCCGTCTCATTGGCAGTCGTGGACTGATAGATAATCTGGCCTTCTGGATAATTAGCTGAAGCTTCACTAGATACATCACCTAATTCAAGACCTAGTGTAGATAAGGTAGTTTTTGCCTGGTCTACCGTTGATCCCAGTAAGGAGGGCACTGTAACTAAAGTATTTTCTGGCCCTAAACTGAGGATGATTTTAATCGTATCACCTGCAATAACCATAGAGTCCCTCGGAGGGTCTGTCTCAATTACTTTGTCTTTTGCTATCGTATCACTATAAGCATAGTCACGAATCGTTTTAAGATCATAACCAGCTAATTTAATCTCAGCCTGTTCTGCAGTCAAATTATATACATAAGGAATGACAAAGGATTCTGGACCAGTACTGATGTGAATAATAACATCTTGACCAGTTGCAGCGTCCCTATCTGCTTCAGGGTACTGGGCCATGACATGGCCTTCCTTATAATCGTTGGAAAATTCCTCTTTCCAGGTAATAAATGCGTCAGCATCCTTCGCATATATAATATCTTCCGCATCCTCTTTCGTATAGCCCATAACATTAGGGAATTTGTAAGTCCCAGTCGTAGGATCAGGCTCTGGAGTCGGTGTAATCGTAAGTTCCGGTGTTGGTGTTAAGGTAACCTGATTATTAGGTTCATTACCAGGGTCTTGACCCTTGTCTTTCGGTAATACAAACCAAATTACCAAACCAATAATAATTACCGCTAATACTATAATTGCAATTATGCTTCCCACGGCAAAGAACTTCTCCACCTTGGAATCAACTGTGTCTAAATCTTCATCATCATCTAAATCAAGATTTTGAGTATTTCGCATTTCACGAGGTCCTTCCTCCTGATATACACCACTCTTTATTTTACCCAAATCATCGGAAATATTTATGGTAGGTGAATCATTTGCTACAAAAGCAGGTATTTGCACAAAATCTCCATCGGGATTAGCAATTGATCTCTTTAAATCATGAATCATTTCAGAAGCAGAGTGATATCTACGCTCCGGCCTCTTCTGCATACATTTTTGCACGATTTTATCCACACTGATTGGAATATTCGGATCCAATTCCCTCAGGTTCATCGCCTCTCCTTGAATATGGAGCAGTGCAACGGATACTGTATTGTCTCCTGCAAAAGGAACCTTACCTGAGAGCATCTCATAAAGAGTTACACCTAAGGAATAAATGTCACTCTTTTCATCACTATAGCCCCCACGTGCCTGTTCCGGGGAAAGATAATGTACCGAGCCCATTGCATTGGATGTAATCGTATTCGAGTTCGTCGCTTTTGCTATACCAAAATCAGTAACCTTAACCTTACCATCTTTTGAAATGATAATATTCTGGGGTTTTATATCGCGATGGATGATATGGTTATCATGAGCCGCTTCCATACCCTGAGCAATCTGTATCGCAATACCAACCGCTTCCTTAACCTCCAGCTTACCCTTTCGCTCAATAAATCGTTTCAGGGTTATGCCTTCCACCAGTTCCATTACAATATAATGTAAACCACGGTCATTTCCAACATCATATACATTTACAATGTTTGGATGGGATAATCCAGCAGCAGATTGTGCCTCTCCACGAAACTTATTCACGAAATTTTTATCACCAGAATATTCGGATTTCAGTACTTTAATCGCAATAAAACGGTTCAGCCGCTGGTCTTTTGCCTTATAGACATCTGCCATCCCGCCTGAACCGACACTATCAACAATTTCATACCGATCGCTGATAATCATACCAGGTTTTATCATGATTTCTCACCTCTTCTTCAAACTTTAATAATGACAACTGCTATGTTGTCTTTTCCACCATTCTCATTTGCACGTTTCACTAAGGTTTCAGCCGCTATATGCAAATCATCAGCATGTTCTCTGATAATCAGCTCTATCGTCTCGTCCTCGAGCATATTCGATAGCCCATCCGAGCACATAAGTACAATATCTCCCTCTTCTAAGTTCACTTCAAAAAAGTCCGGCTGAACATTCGTATTTGCTCCCAGTGCCCTGGTAATGATGTTCTTGTTTGGGTGGACTCTAGCTTCATCTCTGCCGAGCTCACCGGTTTTCACCATTGCCTCAACCAGGCTATGATCTTCTGTAATCTGCTTCATGTCTTTACCTATAACATAAAGTCGGCTATCGCCAATGTTAGAGACAAACATCTCATTACCAAATATCGTGGCCACAACAAAGGTAGTTCCCATACCTTCCAGCTCACTCTGCTCCTTAGATATACTCACCAAAGCTTCATTTGTTTCTGAAATAGCTTTCTCAATTAACGCAATCGGTGATGTCTGATTACTTTCTCTTATCCTTTGCGTAAAAAACTCAACGCAGTACCTTGAAGCATAATCACCAGCGTTATGTCCTCCCATTCCATCTGCAACGATGAATAAATTCGGCAAATTACCAATGGCATTTTCTTCGCAGAAGACATAATCTTGATTTACCCTCCGG
>CAYMLE010000029.1:0-23767 GCA_964391115.1 uncultured Herbinix sp.
TAGGTATCACCGGCTGACCTATGCCTTCCATCGTTTCTTTAAAGATCTGACGGTCCTCAGCCTTATCAATGGTATCCGGCGATGATCCTAGCAAGACAACCTGATTCTCCTCTAGAAAATGTTCCTTTGCCAGCTGCATGCATAATGTCAAACCTGTCTGACCTCCCAGACCGGATAATATACTGTCTGGTTTTTCCTCTTTGATAATCCTTTTTATTGTTGTTAAGGTTAATGGCTCGATATAGATTATATCTGCCATTGCCTTATCCGTCATAATTGTGGCAGGATTCGAATTCACTAAAACTGTTTCAATACCTGCTTCCTTTAACACCCCAAGCGCTTGCGTACCAGCGTAATCAAATTCTGCTGCTTGACCAATCACAATAGGGCCGGAACCTATGAGAAGTACTTTCTTAATGCTTTTATTTAGTGGCATTCCTTCTCACCTCCATGAGTCCTATGAATTTATCAAACAAAAACTGTGTATCCTGAGGGCCTCCACATCCTTCTGGATGAAACTGAATAGAAAACATCGGTTGTTTCTTATATTCAATTCCTTCACATGTTCCATCATTTTGATTCGAAAATAGAGGAGCGGCAATTTCTTCATCAATCGTTTCCGTCTTTACAGCATAGCCATGATTTTGACTACTCATATAGACCTTTCCGGTAGCCAGCTCCATGACCGGCTGGTTGGATCCCCGATGTCCGTATTTTAGTTTCGTTGTCTCAAATCCACTGGCCAGGGCCAGGAGCTGATGCCCTAGGCATATGCCAAAGATCGGCAGGTCGGTTTCAATTATTTTCACTAAATTTCTTACTACTTCTTTATTATCTTTTGGATCACCAGGACCATTGGAAAGTAATATGCCGTCTGGCTTACTCCTAAGGATATCCTCCCTGGTAGCATTATAGGGAAACACAACTAGATCACATCCGCGTTTAAGCAACTCCCTTTTTATATTTCTCTTCAACCCAAAATCAAGAATTGCTACTCTATATTTTGTCTTTATGGCTTTATCCTCATAAACCATATTCGTCGACACGTGTTCTACCGGATTATGAATGGTATATTCCTTCCAATGAATCGTTTCTGCAATTCGTGGATTTGAGGTAATGATTCCGTAAGGATTACCATATTCCCGAATTGTTTTTGTTAGGGCTCTTGTATCAATTCCATATAATCCTGGAATATTATGCTCCTTTAAAAAGTAGTCAAGAGTTCCTTCCCCTCTAAAATTGGAAGGCTCCTGGCACCATTCCTTCACGATTACGGCCGCTGCTCCCACTGTTTTACTTTCAAAATCAGAAGGAATAATGCCATAATTACCGATCATGGGAAAGGTATGAACTAAAATCTGTCCATAGAAGCTTGGGTCTGTTAAGGTTTCCACATAACCGGTCATTCCTGTTGTGAAAACGACATCCCCCACCACCTCCCGTACGGCACCAAAACGTTTACCCTGAAAGATATCTCCATTTTCTAATATCAAATAAGCTACATCTGACATACTATACCCCTATCTGCTATATTACAGCAATGTGACGATCAATTGCCTGGGCTGCCCGTTTTCCTTCTTCTAGTCCCCACACTACCAAACTTTGCCCTCTTCTTGCATCCCCACAAGCAAAGACAACATCTCTACTGGTCTCATAAGTATCGGAATCTGCCAGGATATTACCTCGATTGTCCGTTGCTAGATCCAGTTCCTCAATGAGCTTTCGATCCGGTCCCAAAAATCCCATAGCGATCAATACAAGATCCGCCTGCCAATAAGCTTCACTATCAATAACCGGTCTAGGCGTAACTCTTCCATGCTCAGACTTCCATTCTACTTTTGTGGTATGAAGCCCTTCTACCTCACCTTTCTCATTTGTTACAAATGCTGTTGTTGATATATCATAGATTCTTGGATCCTCTCCAAATGTGTGAATTGCCTCCTCCTGACCATAATCCGTTTTTAGTACTCTCGGCCACTCCGGCCAAGGATTCTTGTCATGATTACGATCCTCTGCTGGTTTCGATGTAATCTCAAATTGGTGAACAGTTTTCGCTCCTTGGCGAATGGCCGTCCCTACACAATCGGTTCCAGTATCTCCTCCACCTATGACTATGACATGTTTATCCTTTGCATCCATGTAAGAATTGCGTTTATAATCCGCTTCTTGTATATATCTAGTATTCGCTTTCAGGTAATCAACCGCTAATATAATGCCCTCTGCATCTGCTCCTGGAGCATTTAATCTCCTAGCGTTGGTTGCTCCAATCGTTAGGAGAACCGCATCATAATCTTCCAAAAGTTGAGTGGCCTTAACATCTTCTCCAATCTCCACACTACATCGGAAGGTTATTCCTAGTTGCTCCATCAAACGTAACCGTCTCCGTACTATCTTCTTATCAAGCTTCATATTTGGTATCCCATACATCAACAGTCCTCCCGGTTCTTCCTGTCGTTCATAAACCGTAACCTTATGACCACGGAGGGCAAGATACCAAGCGGCGGAAAGTCCGGAGGGACCCGAGCCAACGATTGCTATACACTTGCCGGTATCAGCTTGTTTTTCTGCTTTCACCCAATCGTTTTCAAAGGCTTTTTCAATGATGGCATATTCAATATTGCATATGGCCACTGGTTCTGTCACATGTCCCTCCGTACAGGAACCCTCGCAAGGAGCGGGACAAACTCTTCCTGTGAATTCAGGAAATGGATTCGTCCGGCTAAGTCTCTGATATGCTTCTTCCCATCTTCCAAGATAAACCAGGTTGTTCCACTGTGGAATCAAATTATGTAAGGGACAACCAGACACCATCCCATTTAACATGATTCCACTTTGGCAAAACGGTACACCACAATCCATACATCGTGCTGCCTGTATTTGTAGCTCCTCTTCGCTATAATGTCCCTTTAATTCGTTCCAGTCCTTTATTCTTTCTTCTGGCCGACGTTTCTGGGGAATATATCGATCATACTCTAAAAATCCAGTTGGTTTTCCCATACCAATCTACCTCCCTCTGCCACTCTAGGGGCATTCCTTAACTATTGTGAAAACATACGATTGAATGCATCCTGAAGAGCTTCCTGTTCTGACAAGCCCTTTCCTAAAGCCTCCATAATCTTCTCTTGCATCATTTGATATTCTTTCGGTAGTACTATGGTAAAGCGATTCTTATAGTCCATCCAATTCTCCAGGATGTATTTTCCCTTACGGCTGCCGGTATAGGTTACATGCTTCTTAATCAGAATATAGATTTCTTCCAAATCTTCACCAGAGACTTTTGATAGACTCACCATCTCCTGGTTACACAAGGCATGATTCATATCAAGAACATAGGCTTTACCACCGGACATTCCAGCTGCAAAGTTCTGTCCAGTCGGCCCTAGAATTAATACGGTTCCTCCAGTCATGTACTCACATCCATGATTTCCACAGCCCTCAATAACAGCCGTTGCACCGGAATTTCTAACGCAGAATCGTTCTCCAGATAAACCATTCAGATAGACCTCCCCAGAGGTTGCACCATACAGAATAACATTGCCTGCGATTATGTTATCTTCCGCTTTATATTTAGCTTCTTTGGGAGCTATTACAGCAATCTTTCCACCGCTTAACCCTTTACCAAGATAATCGTTTGCATCTCCAATCAAGGTAATAGTAATACCATGGGGTAGAAAGGCTCCTAAGCTTTGACCTGCCGTTCCGACAAAGGTGAATTGGATGGTATCCTCCATAAGTCCATCCTTTCCATATCGTTTCGACACTTCGCTACCAAGCATGGTACCTACACAACGATTCGTATTCCCAATTCGTAGCTTGCTCCTTACCGGTGTTCCATACTCCAAAGCCGGTCTCGCAATTGGAAGAAGTTTCTTTTGATCCAGACAATCCTCTAGCTCATGGTTTTGCTCTACAAGTTTGCGGATACCGGTACCTTCTTCCGCATAAGGTTGGAACAGTACAGCTGAAAGATTAAGCGATTTACTCTTCCAATTCTTACGAGCTATATTTTCATGGAGACAGTCCGTTCTACCTACCATATCTTCAAAAAGAGAGAAACCAAGCTTCGCCATATATTCTCTTAGATCCGCTGCAATAAACCTCATAAATGCTTCAACATACTCTGGTTTCCCACGGAAGCATTTTCTAAGTCGTTCATCCTGTGTTGCAATTCCGACTGGACAGGTATTTTGATTGCAGACTCTCATCATGACACAACCTAAAGCAATCAATGGTCCGGTGGCAAAGCCAAATTCTTCAGCACCAAGAAGTGCTGCTACAGCAATATCCTTACCGGTTAGAAGCTTACCATCCACCTCTAACTTTACCTTTTCTCTTAGACGGTTTAATACTAGGGTTTGATGCGTTTCAGCGAGACCAAATTCCCATGGGAGTCCTGCATTCTGTATGCTAGTTTTTGGTGCCGCTCCAGTTCCTCCATCATATCCGCTGATTAATATAACATCAGCTTTCGCTTTCGCTACTCCGGCTGCAATGGTCCCGATACCGGCCTCAGATACTAGCTTCACATTGATATCCGCATCCCGATTCGCATTTTTCAAGTCATAGATCAATTCCTTGAGATCCTCAATGGAGTAGATATCATGATGGGTTGGTGGTGATAGCAAGCTCACACCCGGTGTAGAATGACGAATCTTCGCCACCTCTGGAAAGACCTTTCCTCCTGGAAGATGGCCGCCCTCTCCTGGCTTTGCACCCTGCGCCATCTTAATCTGAATCTCCTTCGCATTAACCAGATAATGACTAGTAACTCCAAATCTTCCAGAGGCCACCTGCTTAATAGCACTCATTTTGGTATCCCCATTCGGTAGAGGTTGGAATCGATCCTCACTTTCCCCTCCTTCACCGGTATTGCTCTTTCCTCCTAGACGATTCATAGCAATTGCTATACATTCATGGGCTTCTTTGCTAATGGAACCGTAGGACATTGCACCGGTTTTAAATCGTTTTACGATACTTTCTACCGGCTCAACTTCTTCAATCGGTATCGGTTGACGATTGGTATCAATATCAAATAGATAACGGAGTGTAATTTGTGATTCATTTATTTTTGTTGCAAACTGTTTGTAATCTTGATAGTTTTCTTCTCTACAAGCCTTCTGAAGCAAATAAATCGTTTCTGCGTTGTATAGATGTTCCTCTCCATCGTCCGTTACCTGAAAATATCCACCAGTCTCCAAGGAATCACGATTACTATGCAGTGACGAATACGCCGTGTCATGACGCAGTTGATTTTCTTTTTCAATTTCTTCAAGGCCTATTCCTTCAATCCTAGACGGAGTCCCGGTAAAAAATTGATGAATTACAGAGGAACTGATACCCACTGCCTCAAATATTTGTGCTCCATGGTAACTGCTCATCTTCGATATTCCCATCTTGGTCAATATCTTCATCATTCCATCCACACAGGCATGGATAAAGTTATCGACTGCTGTTTCTGCAGCTATACCATCTAATCGATCCTCCATCTCCAAGGCTTCTATCGTCTTATAAACCATATAGGGATGGACAGCTGTCGCACCATATCCAACCAATGTACTAAAATGATGTACTTCTCTTGGTTCTCCTGAATCTACTACTAAGCCTACTCCCGTTCGGTTTTCAGCCCTAACTAAATGCTGGTGTAATCCGCTGGTGGCAAGTAAGGCAGGGATCGCCATATGATCTTCATCTACACCTCGGTCGGATAAGATTAAGATGGTTATACCCTTCACAATTGCCTCTTCGGCCTCCCGAAACAGTCTTCGAAGCGCTCTATTCATTCCATCCAATCCGCTTCCTGCTTTATATCGTAGGGAAAGAACCTGGCTTTTAATTTGGTCATCGGAAGGATATACGATTTTTTCAAATTCTTCTATTGAAAGAATTGGATTTTTTAATAGTAAGGATTTACTTCCTTTGATCTCCGGTCTTAATAGATTTCCAGCTTCACCGAGTATCATAGTCGATGACATAACATTATCTTCCCTTATGCCATCGACTGGGGGATTCGTTACTTGGGCGAACAGCTGTTTAAAATATAGATAAAGAGGCTGAGCCTTCTCTGATAAAACAGCCAGTGGAGAGTCTGTTCCCATGGATCCCAATGCTTCTTTTCCCGTTATCGCCATTGGGAGGATGGTTTTCTCAACATCTTCATAGGTGTATCCAAATGCTTTCATTCGGTGTATCTGTTCTGTTTGTGAAGGTAAGGTCTCCTCCTGTAGTGTCTGGCTAGAAGTAATCTCTTCCAGGGACATCACCTGATCTCGATACCATCTCTCATACGGATGGGCCAGAGCAATCTGTTGCTTCAGCTCCTCATCACGGATCATTGTTCCACGGTCCATATCAATCAGTAGCATTTTTCCTGGCTCAAGACGTCCTTTATATAGAATGTCATCCTCTTTCACCGGAACTACACCAACCTCAGAAGCTAGAATAATCCGGTTATTCCTAGTCTGATAATACCTGGCTGGTCGTAAACCATTTCGATCAAGCTTAGCACCTATCACATGACCATCGGTATATCCAATTGCCGCCGGACCATCCCATGGTTCCATCATGGTCTCACCAAATGCATAGAAATGCTTTAATTGAGCCGGCATTTGTTTGTCTTTTTCCCATGGCTCAGGGATTAACAGCATCATAGCTTCCGGAAGACTTCTTCCTGTCAAATGAAGAAATTCCAGGCAGTTATCAAACATAGAGGAATCACTTCCCTGCTCGTCGATAATGGGATAGATATCTCTGACATCTTGTTCCTTCAACTCCTCCGGTAATTCCTCCAGCAGAGACTTCTGTCTTGCCCTCATCCAATTGACATTTCCTCGGATGGTATTGATCTCACCATTATGAATGCTATATCGATTTGGATGAGCCCTCTCCCAGCTTGGGAAGGTATTCGTGCTAAATCTGGAATGAACCATGGCAAACTTCGTCTTAAAATCAATATCGGAAAGATCCAGATAGAATTCCGATAATTGGTTCGCAGTCAGCATCCCCTTATATACAATGGTTTTACTGGATAGACTTTGGAAGTAGAAGATCCCGCCATTGACCTTACTAAGAGGATTGATGTTATTCTCTGCCTGCTTACGGACCACATAAAGCTTTCGTTCAAAGGCCAGTTCATCTAGTAGCTGCTCGTTCTTCCCAATAAATATCTGCACGAACTGAGGCATCACTCTTTTCGCTGCTTCTCCAACATGGGTTTTATCAATCGGCACCTGTCTTAAGCCTAAAACCTTCAATCCATTGGCTTCTATGATTTCCTTCAACATAGCAAGCTGAATATCTTTAACCGAATCATAGCGATGTGTAAATAACATTCCTACGGCATATTCACCCTCACCGGGAAGCTCAAATCCCAATACATTACACTCTCTGAGGAAATATTCATGGGGTATCTGCAGCATAATACCAGCACCATCTCCCGTATCTTCATCTGCGCCCTTCGCTCCTCGATGATCCAGTTGCTTCAACAACACAAGGGTATCCTCAAGAATGTCATGACTCTTATTTCCTTCGATATCAACAATAAACCCAATTCCACAAGCATCATGTTCCATAGCAGGATCATATAATCCCTGTGCCTTTGGTAGTCCATATGGCTCCACACAACTCATAGCTTTCCTCCATTCCTACGCATATTTTTCTACATTCCCACGGATCATTTCCTACGTTCCTACGCATCATTTCCTACATGAGTGAAGGTAAAACTCCTTCACTCATTCCGTTCTCCTTGCAAATACTAATAATAACTCCTTGGGGGAGCAGTTCTCTACTGGACACTGTATAGAAGCTCTCCATAGGTAGGATAATTCCAGTAGTTCGAAGGTGTTAATGTCTCTATTTCATCCACTACGAACCGAAGCTCTTTCATGTTAGCAACTACAACTTCCTGATAGTATTGGGCTGTTTCGAGTGCATCTGCAAAGCTCTTCGTAGTTTGAACCGATGCTTCCAGCTTCTCTAACGTTAGATACAGCTTAGTTGCCTTCTCCGATACTTTCGCTAACAGCTTTTCTTCCATTTCTCGGTTCGTTTCAATTCCTAAGGCCTTCTTTTTCATCAGTAGATTGGTTAACTCATCCTGGAAACGAAGTACAGAGTCAACCACCCCTTTATGCATCATATCAATCATAGTCATGGCTTCAATCTGGATTGTTTTATAATAATTATCCAGCAATATCTCATACCTGGAATGTATCTCAGAAACACTAAATACACCATGCTTTATCAATAGATCAATATTCTTCTGAGAAACAAAGGAGGGTAATGCATCAACCGTCGTTTTTAGGTTTTGTAATCCTCTTCTCTTCGCTTCTTGTGTCCACTCCTCCTCGTATCCATTTCCATTAAAAATAATTCTCTTATGAGCCTTAATCGTGGATTGGATCAACTTGCTCAAGTCCTCCTGAAAATTACTACTGCTTTCCAAGATATCAGCAAATTGTGCAAAGCTTTCCGATACGATGGTATTTAGAATAACATTTGGTCCAGATATGGAGAAATTCGATCCTAACATACGAAATTCAAACTTGTTACCGGTAAAGGCAAAGGGTGAGGTTCGGTTTCGATCCGTTGTGTCCTTGGGGAAATGAGGCAAAACGGAAGCTCCGATTTCCATTAAGGTCTGTTCCATATCATGATAAAGTGTTCCAGTTTCAATTGCCTCTAGAATCGCTGTAAGCTCATCTCCCAGGAAGGTTGATATAATTGCTGGGGGAGCTTCGCTGGCACCAAGTCGATGATCATTTCCCGCACTCGCCGCAGATACACGAAGTAATTCCTGATATTCATCCAAGGCCTTAATAATTGCCACTAATATTAAGATAAATTGAGCATTTTGTGATGGAGTAGTGCCAGGCTCTAATAAGTTCGTTCCCGTATCGGTAGAGATAGACCAGTTAATATGTTTACCACTACCATTGATTCCGGCAAAGGGCTTTTCATGTAAAAGACAAACCATATCATGCTTGCAGGCTATATTTTTCATTAGTTCCATGGTTAACTGATTATGATCAGCTGCAATATTGGCTGTTGTAAAGATCGGAGCAAATTCATGCTGAGCCGGTGCCACTTCATTGTGCTTGGTTTTTGCCAGTACTCCAAGCTTCCAAAGCTCTTCGTCCAGTTCCTCCATAAATGCTAATACTTTCGGTTTGATTTTTCCAAAATAATGATCTTCCATTTCCTGTCCTTTTGGTGGCTTTGCACCAAATAGAGTTCTACCACAGTAAATAAGATCCGGACGTTTTTCATAGACGCTTTTATCAATTAAAAAATATTCCTGTTCTGGTCCGACCGTTGAAATAACTCTATTTGCCTCTGTATTACCAAATAGTCTCAAGATACGTAGGGCCTGCTTATTGACTGCCTCCATGGACCGAAGTAACGGTGTTTTTTTATCCAAAGCTTCACCACTATAGGAGCAAAATGCCGTTGGTATACATAGGGTATCATCCTTTATGAATGCGTATGAGGTGGGATCCCAGGCTGTATAGCCTCTGGCTTCAAAGGTTGCCCGTAATCCACCGGAAGGGAAGGAGGAGGCATCTGGCTCTCCCTTAATCAGCTCTTTTCCCATAAACTCCATGATAACCTTTCCTTGCCCATCGGGAGCAATAAAGCCTTCATGCTTTTGAGCTGTGATTCCTGTCATCGGCTGAAACCAGTGTGTATAATGAGTAACACCTTTTTCAATTGCCCACTCCTTCATCGCATTGGCTACTGCATTAGCTACATCGGCTTCCAGATGAGTGCCTTTCTCCACCGTTTTCTTTAAGGCTTTATAAATGTCCTTCGGTAGCCTTTCTCTCATTACCGCATCATTAAATACCATACTTCCAAACATTTCGGGTAAATTTCTCATTTCATATCCTCCTCTTATTTATTAAATCGCCAGCATTTCGATGGTAATCATAAGATTTCCTGACTTCGCTAGCACTTTTGTGTTCTGATTTGAAACTCCAACAAAAATGATGCTTTTGTTGCAAATGCTCTGTATTTAAATGCTTTATTTGCTAATACTTTTTCTTTTGCTTGCCTATTCATTTACTTTCCTATGCTTTTTTTCCTATGCTTTTGCTTGATCTATGCTTTTGCTTGCCTAAATCCTTATATCAAAAAGGGCGCTACTTATAAAACCGTAGCGCCCTTGCTATAATTAATTCTTTTATTAAGTTAGTTTCGTTAATAACCCATACTTCATTCGTCTTAAATTGCAGTCTTTTTGATAATTTCGTCTCTGCCCGGTCCGTTGGATATCATAGTAATTGGTACCTCAAGCTCCCGTTCAATGAACTCAATATATTGTTTACAGTTGCTTGGTAAGTCATTATAATCCCGGATGCCACGTATGTTCTGCCTCCATCCCGGTAGATACTCATAAACCGGTTTTGCCTTCGCCAATTTCACTGTGGTTGGAAAGTCCTTTGTTAATTTCCCATCTATTTCATAGCCCACACAGACTGGAATCTCATCCAGATAATCTAGTACATCCAATACGGTAAATACCACTTGGGTAGCCCCCTGGATTCTGCACCCATAGCGGGAAGCTACACAGTCAAACCATCCCATGCGTCTTGGTCTACCTGTTGTTGCTCCATATTCACCACCATCACCACCGCGTCTCCGAAGCTCTGCTGCCTCTTCATTAAATATTTCACTAACAAATTCTCCAGCACCTACTGCACTCGAATAAGCTTTTACAACCGCGATAATATCCTTAATCTCATAGGGAGGAATTCCTGTACCGATCGCTCCATAGGCTGCTAAGGTTGAGGAGGAGGTTACCATGGGATAAATCCCAAAGTCCGGATCCTTTAAGGAACCCAGCTGTCCTTCTAATAAGATATTATTACCTGTTGCGATAGCGCTATGAAGAAACATAGACACATCACATACGTAAGGTTCAATTAAGGTTCGATAAGTAATTAAGGTTTCTAGTAATTCGTTTGGATTAATCGAAGGCTTGTGATATAGATGCTCTAATAAAATATTTTTCATTTCACATACTCTTGTGATTTTATCCTTTAAAACTTCCTCATCAAACAGCTCCGATACCTGAAATCCCAACTTTGCATATTTATCAGAATAAAATGGTGCAATTCCTGATTTTGTAGAGCCGTAGGATTTGCCTCCTAATCGCTCTTCTTCATATTGATCAAATAATATATGATATGGCATCAGTATCTGGGTCCGATCCGACACCTTAATATCTGGTATTGGTACCCCACGATCCTTTAATGATTGTATTTCCTTTATAAGATATGGAATATTAAGTGCCACACCATTTCCAATCACATTGGTTGTATGGTTATAAAATACTCCAGACGGGAGTAGATGGAGTACAAATTTACCATAATCATTAATGATTGTATGCCCAGCATTACTGCCACCTTGAAAACGGATGACGATATCTGCTTCCTTTGCAAGCATATCTGTTATTTTACCTTTACCCTCATCGCCCCAATTAGCGCCTACAATTGCTTTTATCATATGCCACGCTTCTCTCTTTCAATGATATCAGGATCGTATCTTCGTAAATACATTCCTGTTTAGATTGATTTCGTGTTTCTGTAACCACATTATATCATCTTGATTGATATATTCATAATTAATATACTTTATATAATCCATAAGCTCTGATTATGCCAATGTTATCCTTTCACAATGATTGGTGAATACTTTTCCATCCAGTAGTTCACTTGAATCATATATGCCATTAGCTGTGGAGCCGCCATTAATTGGCCAAACCAAGGCTTACCATATTCGGTTGGAGCTTCCAAAAACTTTTGTACTTTCTTCTTATCGATAAAATCCAGGATGGGAGAATTCGAATGCTTCATAATGTCTGAGAATTTCTGTATTAGTAATCGCTCGTAATTTGGATGATAGGTTTTTGGATAAGGGCTTTTTTTGCGATATAATAGCTCCTTGGGCAATAAATCTTTGCATGCTTCTCTTAACAATGATTTCTCTACTCCACCCCGATACTTCATATCCCAAGGGACATTAAATACGTATTCCATGATTCGATGATCCGCAAAGGGTACTCTTGCTTCTAAACCAGAATACATACTAGCTCTATCCATTCGGTCAAGCAAGGTTTGCATAAACCATTTGATGTTGAGATATGTTATTTCTCTGCGTCGATTCTGGACAGACGTTTCACCATCCAGATAAGGAACTGCCTGAAGTGACTGCTTATATCTACTGGCGATATAATCATCTAACTCAAGCTCCTTGATAACATCCTCGGATAGTAATACCGTTCTTGCATTCACATCCTTAGACCAGGGAAACCCATCAGCCCACATCAGCTCATCCTTATAGAACCAGGGGTATCCGCCAAATATTTCATCTGCACACTCACCAGTTAATGCAACTTTATTCTGTTGTTTCACCAAAGAGCAAAAATGTAATAACGAAGCATCAATATCAGCCATCCCGGGCAAATCCTTCGCATCAACAGCATTATAAAGCAAATCAGGCAAACGTTCTTCATCACATTCAAGATAGGTATGATTTACGTCATATGCCTCTCGCATTCGATCAACAAAAGGTCTATCACGCTCCGGTTGAAAGGAATTCGACTCGAAATATAGATCATTATCCTTAAAATCAAAGGAAAATGTATTTAACCTTCCACTATTGTTAGCTAAATAATCAGAGGCTACCGCAGTAACAATACTCGAATCTATCCCCCCGGATAAAAAGCTACAGATCGGAACATCGGATACCAGCTGTCTTCGTATGGCATCTCGGACTAAGTAGGATACCTTTTCCACAGTTTCCTCATAGCTGTCCTTGTGAATATAACTCTGCAGATCCCAATAGCGGATATTATCCAATCCGTTCTTTGAGAATACAGCATAATGACCAGGTTTAATCTCATGAATACCACGAAAAACACCATTTCCCGGTGTCCGCGCCGGTCCGATCCCAAAGATTTCGCGAAAACCGTTGATATTCATCTCTGGTTTTATATCTGGAAAACAAAACAGAGCTTTTATCTCCGATCCAAAAACCATCGTTTGATCTTTTATTGTATAAAACAATGGTTTTACACCAACACGATCACGGTATATGATTAGTCTTCCCAGCTTGCCGTCCCATATAGCGATGGCAAATATGCCGTTTAGTTGATTCACAAAATCAATTCCATGATGAATGTATGAATAAAGAATAACCTCAGTATCGGTTGTTGTCTCAAAACGGTAACCTGCTCTCTTTAATTCCGGTATTAGCTCATCGGTATTATAGATTTCACCGTTATAAACGATGACATAGTCAGCGTCACCGATCGTTCTAATCATCGGCTGCTTCCCAAAGTATAAATCTCTAATAGACAGTCGGGTATGGCACAATCCGATGTTCTCTCTTAAATACTCCCCTACATTATCACTGCCACGATGTGCGATGGATTTTCTCATATTGATTAATGTATTGCTCCACAACCCTTTGTATTGAGTATAATCTGCACTGTAATTGCAAAACCCTGCTATGCCACACATAGCTACACCTCTTTTCCGAATATAAAAAGAAAGGCGTCGCCAAATAAAGTATCCTATTTGGTAAACGCCTTTGCCTACACATTATTATATATGCTTATATTCGATAAAAGTGAACATTATAACTTCATTTTCTTGATCCGATCCATCGCTTTTATAACATTTTCTCTGTCACCAAACGCAGTCAAACGGAAAAAGCCCTCACCGTTTTCCCCAAATCCTGCCCCTGGAGTTCCGACGATATTGCAGGTTTTTAACAGAAGATCGAAAAAGTCCCAAGATGACATGGAATTCGGGCATTGAAGCCATATGTAAGGTGAATTTTTACCACCGGTAAACCATATCCCGAGCTTCGTTAAGGTATCTGAAATTAGGCGAGCATTTTCAAGATAATAGTTGATGTTTTCTTTAATCTGCACCTGTCCCAATTCTGAGAATACTGCCTCTGCTCCTCGTTGCACGATATACGGCACCCCATTAAACTTCGTTGTCTGTCGTCTGAGCCATAACTTATTTAGGGAAATGTTATTTCGTATCAGCTCCTGTGGTAAAACGGTGTAACCACAGCGAGTTCCCGTAAAACCTGCCGTTTTAGATAGTGAACAAAACTCAATCGCACACTCTTTTGCACCTGGAATTTCATAAATGCTTGTTGGCAGGTCAGGATCTTGTATGAATGCTTCATAAGCACTATCATATAAAATTACGGCTTCTCTTTCTAATGCCCAATCGACCCATAGCTTTAGTTGTTCCTTGCTATAAACAGCTCCAGTAGGATTGTTTGGCGAACAAATATATACAATGTCTCCCTGCAATCCTTCCGTTGGTAATGGTAGGAAGTTGTTTTGCATTGTTCCATTGATAAAGATAATATTACGGCCTGCCATTCGATTGGTATCCACATAAACAGGATATACTGGATCCGGTATCAACACCGTATTATTAACATCAAATATATCCAAAATGTTACCAAGATCACTTTTCGCCCCATCACTAATAAATACCTCATTTGCATCAAGGGAGACACCTTTTTTATCATAATAATTACATACTGCCTGCCTTAAAAAGCCATAGCCCTGCTCCTCCCCATAGCCTTTGAAGAATTTGCTATCTTCCATCTCTGATACTGCCTTATGCATCCCATCGATTACAGCCGGAACAAGGGGGCGGGTAACATCACCAATACCAAGACGGATTATCTCCTGTTGCGGATTTTGGTGCTGATACTCATTCACTTTTTTATTTATCATCGTGAATAGGTAGCTATCCTTCAACTTTGAAAAATTATCATTCAGCTTCATATGAATTAACCTCCTTACCTTTCTATATCGTAATCTCCACTCTCATCACCTAAGGCCGCCTTCAGCAATCCCAGAAACAATGGATGGGGTTTATTCGGCCGACTCTTAAATTCTGGATGATATTGAACTCCTACAAAAAAACGATGCTCCGGTAATTCAACTGCCTCAACCAGATGATCATCCGGTGACGTTCCACTGATTACCATTCCCTTATCGATCAATGTTTCTCGATAAGAATTATTAAACTCATATCTATGACGGTGGCGCTCATTGATTAACTCTTTATCATATATGCGATAAAGCCTCGTTCCATGCTTCACCTTACAAGGATAGGCACCAAGTCGCATAGTGCCACCTTTCTTCGCGATTCCTACCTGATCTTCCATCAGGTCAATAACAGGATGTGTACTGATCTCATTAAACTCTGCAGAATGGGCATCTCCGAGTTTGCAAACGTTACGAGCAAATTCAATGACCGCAATTTGCATACCAAGACAGATTCCTAAGAAGGGTAAATTATGTTCCCTAGCATAGTTACAAGCAATTATCTTGCCCTCGATTCCTCTGTCGCCAAAGCCACCAGGTATAATGATGCCATCGATTCCACTTAGCTTGTCAGACACATTTTCGAAGGTGATATCCTGACTTTCCACCCATTTTATAACTACCTTTGAATAGGTATCAAATCCGGCATGATGTAAGCTTTCTATAACTGATAAATAGGCATCATGTAGCTTTACATATTTGCCTACAATTGCGATAACAACCTCTCTATGCCTCTTATTTATTTTATATATAATGTTTTTCCATTCCTTTAAATCCGGCTTGACCGTATCCAGTTTAAGTTCCCGACACACTACCTCATCAAGTCCTCTATCATGGAGCATAATCGGCGCTTCATAAAGACAGGGTAAGGTTAGATTTTCAATAACACAATCCGGCTTGACATTACAGAACAGAGATATTTTTGCTATAATACCATCATCAAGGGGTTCATCCGATCGAGCTATAATAATGTCTGGAGAAATACCCATGGACCTAAGCTCCTTTACGGAATGTTGTGTTGGCTTTGATTTATGCTCATTCGAACCTTTCAGATATGGAACCAGTGTTACATGTATAAAAAGGCAATTCTCATGTCCTTGAGAAAGTGATATTTGACGAATGGCTTCTAAAAATGGTTGGCTTTCAATATCCCCTGTTGTGCCACCAATTTCCGTTATCAGCACATCAGCATCACTCTTTTTAGCCCCATCGTATATAAAATTAATTATCTCACCGGTTATATGGGGAATGACCTGAACGGTTTCTCCCAAATAACCACCACAACGCTCACGGTTAAGTACATTCCAATAGACCTTACCGGAGGTCAAATTAGAAAACTTAGTCAAGTCCTCATCGATAAATCGTTCATAATGTCCTAAATCAAGATCCGTTTCCGCACCATCCTCGGTAACGAATACTTCACCATGCTGAAAAGGACTCATGGTTCCAGGGTCCACATTCATGTAGGGATCTAGCTTCTGTGCTGCAACCTTTAACCCTCTTTGTTTTAAGAGCCTTCCTAAACTTGCGGCAGTTATTCCCTTCCCTAACCCTGATACCACACCACCGGTAATAAATATGAACTTTGTCATGATTTTATCCTCCCTTTTGCATCCTTGAGTATGTTTAAATATAAAATAAGGCGCCCATCACATAGTACCCAGCAGTGTTAAGCCATAACGACTTGTTCGCTGTACTATCTGATGAACGCCTTAGTTCATATTCTATATAATAATTCATAGATTTAATTGTGTCAAGAATTTATTAATCTACTTTTTCTTTAATATCTATCTCCTCTTGATGAGCTTCAATATCCAATGAGGTTCCTTACAAAAGAAACCCTGCCACCAAAGTAGCTAGTACGATAATTGGTGCTGGAACTCGTTTCGTAAACAATAAAAGAACCGTTAGAAGCATCACAATAATATTATCCAGAGCAAATCCGCTCTTTTGCATAAGGATGATGGCAGCTACAGTTATGAAACCACCAGCCACAGCCGTAATACCCTTTAAAGATATTTTAATTCCTTTAATCTTCTTTATGTTTTCCCATATCGGATAAATAAAATAAATCAAAAGAAGTCCTGGCAAAAATATTCCTATTCCACCGGCTACGGCACCTAATATCTGGGTAAATACATTCCCACCCCGGGCTGCCATTCCACCGGCATAAGCACTAAAGCTAAACATCGGTCCTGGAAGTCCTTGCACGAGACCAAACCCAGTTAAAAACTCTTGGTTTGTCATATACTGATTTACTTCTATTAATTCGCTATGCATAAGCGGTACCACCACCTGACCGCCACCAATCACAAGATAACCATAACGGTAAAAGCTTTCAAACAAATGAACTATCCTATTATCCCATATAAGAGTAAGAAGGATACTTCCTATGGCAAAGATTCCGAAGGCAATCAGGTATCGCCAAGGAGGGCTTAATTTAACACGGTTCCAAAGATTCTTCTCTTTCGAAGTAACGATACTTACTATTCCACCGAGGATTAATACTAACGGATAGATCCAAGGTTCACGAAGAAAGTAAGTAGTTATCCCTCCTAGGAATAACAAAAATAATGTAATCCTATCGGTAACTACTTTTCGGCCTATACGATAAGCCGCAACAATAATGAAACCCACTGCCATTGGCCCAATGTAACGGAGTCCAGCCTGAGATACATTAAAACCACTTAGAAATTGGCTTAAAAATGATAACAACGTCATAAGAACCAGTACCGGTAATGCCCATACTACCATTGTTAGTAATGCTAGCCATGGCCCACCGACTTTATGCCCAATGGCGACAATTGTTTGTGTGCTGCTTGGACCCGGTAAGATACCGGTTAAGGCGATTAGTTCAACCAGCTCTTCTTCCGTTAAATAGTGTTTCTTTATTACCATCTGATCTGTAAATACACCGAAATGTGCTTCAGGACCTCCATAGGAGCCTAAAGAACACAGGAATACATCCTTTAAGAAGGTACTCCATCGTACCTTCTTATGATTTTCTGATTTTTTACTTGCTTTCATGTCCAAATCACCCTTTCAGATTTCGAGAATTTATAAATAGTATCCTTTTTTCGATAAATAATATCATATATCTATACAATAAATACTTGTTTTTAAAAAACAATAATGTTATAATGATATCGATATACGATATCGGTTTTCGTAATTAGATTATACTTTAGAGGTGATCAAAATGCAAGACAAAATTTTTAGAAAATTATTTCTAGGATTTATACAAATTCATATCCTTCATCATGCAAGAAAAGAACCTATCTATGGGGCCTGGATGATTGAAGAACTTCGTGAGCATGGATATGATATGAGCCCTGGAACTTTATACCCTATTCTTCACAATATGGAGTCCAGCTTTCTCCTGACAAAGGAAGAAAAAACAATTGAGGGTAAAATCAGAAAATACTACAAGATAACCACGTTAGGTGATGAGGTTTTAGATGAAGCCAGAAAGAAAGCTTATGAAATATTTAAAGAAATAACATAGACTCATTTCTAGATATTGCACAGCCCATTAGGATAATGTCTTAATAATAAATCACATCATACAAAGGTCATGGTAAAAATATTGTTATACTAAAGTACCTTCACAATTAACATAAGAAAAAAGCGTATTCACAATGTAATACGCTTTAGTCGTTTTAATTTATTTTATGCTTTACTATTTATTCATAGGTTCAGTAGAAGTGCCCAATAAATCTTCTGTGGTTTTATCTATCAAGAATTTCTTAAAGGGAGTCTCTTCATTCTGATCGATATGTAAACCTTCCGAAGTAAATATCATATCACAAGGGTTTTCCTTTGTATAAGGGCTCCAAAATGGCATATCTGTTCCATCTGCATCCTTCCCGTTAGGATCTCCTGTTTTAATAAAATTACTATAATAATTACACATGAGACGAGCAAGGTCATAATGCTTTCCTGTATAAGGTCTCCAGCACTTTGCCAAGGTTTCAAAGAAGAACCACAGTTCAACCGAATGGAAATTGCCCGGATTGTCCCATCCCGGTATCTCTGCATCAAAGCAATAATAGTAATTTTGCGTATTTCCATAGGTTTGATTTTGCAGGAATAGACTCTTAATTGTACACTCAAGGCCACTTACGGTTGCATAAGTATTGTCATCCTTTTTACCGGCTTCCTCAAAGTTTAAGAATTCCTCTGCTTTGTCTCCGAATAGTTCCTTTGCTTTTTCTATAAACTCTTCTTCTGAGTTCGCGCGGATGGAATTCAAGAATTCATTGGTAGTATTTCCGGACATAATCGGCACCTTAATATGCTTATTTTGCATGTAGAGAGCAATTGGATCTCCAACGGTAAAGGTTCCATCTATTATGCTAAACATACGCTCATTGGTCTTGGCGTATTCGTTATATTTGTCCCGTATAAAGAAGGCATCTAGTTTTCTAGCCTCTTCTAAACTCTTTACACCAATAAAGTCAAAGAAATCCGCTCCCATTTTCTCGGCCTCAGCTAATGACTTTGGTTTCCCAATACTCATCTCTCCGTAAGGGCTTCGAATCATCGCACTTTGTACAATGGCTTTCTGGAACAATCCAACATTTGTTGGACTGGTCATCTGTGACAAAACACTTCCGCCACCCGCTGACTGACCGGCAATTGTGATATTCTCTGGGTCACCACCAAAAGCTTTGATATTTCGAATAACCCACTTTAGTCCAGCCTGCTGATCTAGATTACCAAAATTACCTGGTGCATCCGGCTGCTCTGCTGTTATCTCTGGATGAGCCATGAATCCAAATACATTAAGTCTATAATTAACGGTAACAACTACAACACCGCGTCTAGCAATCCGTTCTCCATCAAATTCCATCTCTGATGGATAGCCCCATTGCAATCCACCACCGAAATACCATACCAATACTGGTAATTTTTCGTCTATACTTTTAGCATTGGTCCATACATTAAGATATAAGCAATCTTCATTCATGGCAACCTTGGAATCTACGTGCCATTCCCTGATATAGATATCATCACCGATACCCGGTGTATCCTGCACAGATATCGGAGCAAAACGACATGCATCCAAGGTACCCTCCCAATTAGCGCAGGGTTGTGGTGCACGCCATCGATTTATTCCAACCGGTGGTGCTGCAAAAGGTATCCCTTTGAACGCAGTAATCCTTGGATCCGCTGCTTCGATTCCTCTTACCATTCCGTTCTCAGTCATTGCTGTCCTTATCATTTAATATCCTCCAATTCAATTATTATAGTTCTTGCTAAAATAGCAGCTTACCTTCTCTTGAACTTAATCAATAGTTAAATTATAGAATACCAAGGCTTTCCGAACAATGATATATATAATTATTAAACTGATTTATATTATTCTATATGTTTATCTACGAACACTTTCAAATGTTAACATCCACATATTACTATTGAGATATTTTATAACAAAATATATAATAATCATTAACTTATTCCCCTACACTTTTCCAATGGCTAAATGCCTCATTCAACTCCATAAGAGCGTTTGATTTGTCCTGTGCATGAATGGCCCCTCGTAACCGGGCAATATTAGTACTTAGATAATTAATCTCATCTCTTTCTGAACTAAATTGGATTCTAAATATCACTTTCTTCCAAGCCCTATCTAGTATCTCAATTTCTTCACTGGCTTCTTCCCATACTTCATTATCAACCGCTTTCATTATGTTATTAATATGCTGTGGCACATTATCATCCTGTCCGAATGATTTTTTCAGTAAACTCCCACTAAGCATAATACAAATAAATAGTGCCATTGCAACAATTGGTACTGCTCTAGTTAAAAACTTCCTCATTGAATACCTCCTCTATAATTCAAGTACTAAGTTATCCGTACATTTATTTTTTCGTCCTAGATCTTGTATCATATGTTAATCACCTAGAATGCTAATATGGACCTTTATAATCCCCAATATCTTTGGGTTTTTGTATATTATCATCATATTTATCAACATATAGATCACCAGCATCGTTTAACAAAACTAAAAAAGCTTCAGAAATATCTTTAATACCATGTTTTTTCAGTTGATTTAAAAGCCACTTCTTATCTTTGTTCATTTCCTTCAAATTCTCTTCTATTAGAATCCCATCATAAACAAGCTCCGTACTTATTCCTGTAGGCTTAACCTTTATGTTCATATCCTTGGGCGTAAGAGGAAGATATTCCGGTTTTTTTAAGACCGATAAATTACCATTTGTCTCAATAATAGCGTAATCCACTTCATTTAAATTGAAGACACCCTGATTTCTGAGCATAACCATAATATCAGATGCTCTAAATTTCATTTTTCGTAAAACATTTTCCATTATCTTACCTTTCATTATAACTATAGTTGGCTCTCCTTCTATATATTTCTCCATATACCTCCATTTCATAGAGATGACTTCCATCAGGTAAGCAAGAACAGCCCATGTTAGTATTCCAATCCAATGAGGCCATGCTCTGCTAGATAAATCCGCTGTCGCTTCAGCAGCAATGGAACCTATGGTAATACCAACAATATAATCAAAGAAAGTTAATTGACTGATCTGCTCTTTCCCTAAAATCCTAGCAAATATTAGAAGTGTGAAAAAACTAATAACAGCTCTTACAATTACTACCAAGCCTTCATTCAAGATAAACCCCTCCAAATAATATGTTCTGAGACTATTATTCATCAATAAATGTTTTTTATGCTTTATACTATTTTTAATATATACATTTATCATCCAACTTCTTTCTACAGCAATTCAATATTTTAATAAATCAAAAAAACAAGGCTCTCTACGAAATAACATCGTAAAGAACCTTGCCTTTTAAAAGTTGCAATCCCTGCAACAAAATCGATATACTTCTTACTTCATACCCATAAGTTCTGATATCCTATAGCTTGAATTTATCAATCAAACTCTCCAACTTATTAGCAATGTTGTGTAATTCTTTCGTAGACTGCGACACATATCCAATACTGTTAAGCTGTTGATCTAGTGACGAGGATATTTCCTCTGAAGCAGCGGTTGATTCTTCCGTAATGGCTGATATGTTTTCCATGAACTGTACAACCTCATCCTTATCCTTCGTAACTAAAGCAACGCTGTCAACAAGTGCCTGAGTTTTATCAATAATATCCGTTATGGCCCGGTCAATCGTCTTAAAGGCCCTATCCGTTTCCTGAGATACGTTCGTTGTCTTATTATTTACTCTGGAGCTCTGCTCCATATACTCATAGGTTTTTTCTATCGAATCGCTAACTTCACCAACAATACCTTGGATTCCAATAATGGAAGACTTCGTTTGTTCGGAGAGTCTTCGAATCTCCTCTGCCACTACTGCAAAACCCTTGCCATGCTCTCCAGCTCGAGCACTTTCAATGCTAGCATTTAAAGCTAACAGGTTGGTCTGTTCAGATACTGCCTTCATGACTGCAGTAATCTCCGAAATATTTGCTGATTTCAGACGTAATTCCTCTACCTGTTCCATAATTTGTCCAGAAACATCCGTATTCTCCCGGATTGCATTCTGGAGCTCGTTCAGACATCCCATACCTGCTCTGTTCGCATCCATCGTTCGATCAATACTTCCCTTAATAGAACCGGTGTTTTTATAGAGTGTATTGATTTCATCTGCGAGGGAGTTCAATCGTTCCAATCCCTCCTGAGCATTAACGGCTAAATCAGATGCTCCGAGTGCTAGTTCTTCGGATGCTCTTGAAATCTCCTTTGCCACTGTAGTTGTATCTACTACTGCATCCGTCAAATTGGTGGAACTTTCATTTACCTGATTGGCCTCCTTACGAACATCTCCCATCATAGCCCTCAAATTCTCGCCCATATGCTCCAGTGCTTTACTCATTTTACCGATTTCATCATTACTTTCATACTGAAAATCTACTGTAAAATCGCCTTGGGCAAAATTGCCTAGTTTATCCGACATATGCTTAATTGGTTTTGTAATCCTTTTTGCCAGATATATTCCAGCAGTGATGGATAAGGCCATAATGAGAACAGCCATCAGACTTGTTTCCAAAAGCGCTTTTGAGATCATACTATACATGTTCTCAAGTGAAATTCCTAAATTTAAAGCACCACTTATCTCTTCATTGTAAGAAAAATGCGTAGAAATATTATATACTTTTTTCCCGCCTGCTATCTCGATTATATCGCCCATTGTCGTCTTTCGATCAAAGACCTCGGTTACATTACCCTGTGACGATGCAGATGAAACCCCATCGGTTTCGCCCTCCTCCGATGTAGCGGAAGATACTGCATCCGAGTTACCCTCTTGCATTGCTGCCGTGGTATCAGATACCAGAATATTGGCATTTTCATCAGATAAGGATATATAAGCAATATTGTCATCACTGTTTTCTCTTATTTCATTGAAAATATTATGGAGATCATTAAGATTGTTAATACTCTTTTTACTAATTTCACTTTTTAGATATAGCACGTAGGTCGTGCCGTCCCTCTTCATCTGTGTGGTCACAGACTCACGGATAACAAAGTATGTAATAATCAGAAATGATAAATTGATAATAGTGATGAGAGTTAAAATAACGGCTAGAATTTTTTTAGCTAATGAATTCAATATAGTGGTTACCTTCCCTTTCTTTTGTGTAAAAAATAAAACTAGTGCTAATTGATTCTTTAATCAAGTAACAATATTAACTATTTTTTAGTAGATACTATAATATCATAATGTTATGTAATGTACAATCATTATTGAAATTACTTTTTTCTACAATAAGAAGCATTAACAATAACCATTGTACTAGTGGAACAGACAAATCGTACCAGTGTAGCAAACACATCGTCTCACAAATTAAGAGCCTATGTATACTCATGACATAGGCTCTTAATTTCGAAAAATATTTATATTATTATAATAATAAACTTAAG
>CAYMLE010000030.1:0-23051 GCA_964391115.1 uncultured Herbinix sp.
AAAACAGAATAAAAAAACATATTAAATAAATAGATAAGGCCATAGGTACCAACGTAAGCTTCTAACTTAGCTTGTAGCTGGTAGCTATGGCCTTTTTCGAGTCAACTCTTATATAAAAGCTATTAGGATTGGCTGTTAAAGTGCTGCATCATTTCGTGAAGAGATTCCAGTAGCTTTTGTGCACTATCCATGTTCATATCCAGAGCACAGATCATCTTCTCGGGAAACTTCATTGCCTCATCTTTAAACTCTATTCCCTGAGCCGTGAGCTTTATAAAGACATTCCGTTCATCCTGGGAACTTCGGTTGCGTTCGATGTAGCCAAGAGTTTCTAGCTTCTTTAACATTGGTGTCAGGGTTCCGGAGTCCAGATATAATCGTTTGCCAAGATCCTTCACGGTTATTTGATCTCCTTCCCATAGAGCCATCATTATGATGTATCCAGTATAGGTAAGACCGAAGGGATCAAGTAGGGGCTTGTACAAGCGGATAATTTCCTTTGAACAAACATAGAGAGAGAAGCAAATCTGGTTGTCTAATTTTAAAATGTCATAAGGGGAGCTCCCATAGCCGTCATCTGAATTTTGGTTATCGACAGTCATAATAAAAAACCTCACATTTCTTAAATTTGGATCGAAACATAATATACTATCTATTTGAAATTCATATATATGCCTCTAATATTATCTTACAATTAGATTTTATACAATTATATTAAAAAAGTCAAGATAAGGTATTGACAAATGCTAAAAGATAGTATAAAATAAAATTGTAAACAACGTAATAATTCTTACAGGCAATAATGCATAGAGTAAAAAGAATTGTTACATAGTACTATTATAATTAATTACCTTAGGTATTAACCTATTATTTTGTAAATGAATATTAAAAATGAATATTAAATAAAAAGGAGAAATAAATTATGAATCAAGAATTTAAAAGAATAGTAGAAAATCGTAGATCGTTTTATGCAATCGACAAGGCGTCCCCTGTATCGAAAGAGGAAATCAAGGATCTCGTAGCTCACGCAGTAAAATATGTACCATCACCCTTTAACTCACAAAGTGCCAGAGCAGTTGTTTTGTTTGGTGAAGAGCATGATAAGCTATGGGAGATCACTAGGGAAACCTTAAGAAAGTTAGTACCTGCAGATGGCTTTGAAGGCACCAATGCAAAGATGGATGGCTTTAAAAATGGCTATGGTACAGTATTATTCTTTGAGGATCAGGCAATTGTAGAAGGTCTTCAGGCACAATTTCCTCTGTATAAGGATACATTCCCAGTGTGGTCTTTACAGGCTAACGGGATGTTAGAGTATACGGTATGGCTATCACTAGAGGATGCAGGATTGGGTGCTTCTCTTCAGCATTATAATCCCCTAATTGATGATCAGGTGAAGGAACAATGGAATCTACCTAAGGAATGGAAGCTTCTAGCTCAGATGCCTTTTGGTAAGCCACTAGACCATCCTGGTGATAAGGAGTTTGCACCGATAGAGAGTAGATTAAAGGTATTCGGATAATCAGAATTCAATCATAGATAATGCAGTAGGATCTCCCCCAGCTCCTACTGCATTTTTATAGGTAAAACTATCATCATTTTTCGGATAAATATTGGAAGTCAATATAGAAGTGTGCTACAATACAGATATTATTCCAAGTAGATTAAGGTAAGGTGCTGTATGAAGAATGCTCGTATATACGAAACTAAATTAGGAAGTATACTGATTGCAGAGGATGGGCATGGAATCACAGATGTGACGTTGATAACAGAGCATGAGCTGGAGGAGCAATCATCCGAATTTATTATGCAAGAAACTGGTATACTAAGAGAAGCAGCTGAGCAGCTAAGTGAGTATCTGGATGGTAACCGAAGGGACTTTACAGTACTCTTAAATCCGAAGGGAACCCCATTTCAAAGAAAGGTATGGGAAGCACTGCGAAACATCCCTTATGGAGAGACCCGAAGCTACAAGCAGATCGCCAATGCGGTAGGAAATGTTAAGGCTTCCCGGGCGGTTGGCATGGCAAATCATAATAATCCAATTATGTGTATCATTCCCTGCCATCGAGTAATTGGGGCAAATGGCAGTCTTGTCGGCTATGCGGGTGGATTAGATATCAAAAAACAGCTCTTGGAGCTGGAAACAGGAGGAAGTTATTTATGAATTCAGAATGGTCATTGGATGTATTATACAAAGGATTTGAGGATCCAAAATATAAGGAGGATAGAGAACATCTTCAAGAATTAACGCATGCAATTCAAAACTTTAGTATCTCCCTACATGAAAGTCCCGAGGAGGAGGCTTCCCTGTTAAGGGCGATTGAATATATGGAGGATTATCAGGTCCTCGGTAATAAACTTGGCTTTTACCTGGTGCTCAAGCAGTCAGTGAATACCTCTGATTCTCAGGTGGTAAATGAACTTAATGGAGTTGAGAAACTATTTAGCGAGTCCTCTAAGCCTATGGCGGTCTTACACAAGTGGATTGCTGGGATAAATAACCTGGATCAATATATGGCGAAATATCCAAAACTTAAAGCCTATGAGTACTTGTTTGGCGAGATGAAGAAGGAAGCCAAGCACCTATTAAGTGATGATGTGGAGGAGGTAATTGCCAAACTAAACATCTCTGCAGGTTCGGCTTGGAGTAGTATGCATAGTTTCTTAACCTCAACCCTAGAGGTGGAGTATCAGGGAGAAATCATAACTCTTCCTCAGGTTAGAAATCTTGCTCATAGTGAGGATCCTGAGGTTCGTAAGAATGCATACCAGGCAGAACTGGTAGCCTATGAGAAGATTAAGGATGCCATCAGCTATTCCCTGAATAACATTAAAACTCAGGTAAATACAATTTGTGATTTGAGAGGCTATGAATCACCTTTGGACATGACCCTACAGCAATCGAAAATGAAAAAAGAAACCTTAGAGGCTATGCTTACTGCCATTGAGGAATATCTACCGGTATTTCATAAATATTTAAAGCATAAGGCGAAGATTATGGGACATGGAAGTGGCCTTCCTTGGTTTGATATGTTTGCACCCCTGGGTGAAAGCCATACAAAATATACCGTAGAAGATGCAAAGGAATATCTGGTAAAGCATTTCCGGGGATTTACCGATGATTTGGCTGATATGGTGGAAGAAGCCTTTGATCAGGAGTGGATTGATTTCTATCCTCGGAAGGGTAAAGTAGGCGGAGCCTTCTGTGAAAACATGCCCTTTGTGAAACAGAGTAGGATTCTTAGTAACTTTACAGGATCCTTAAGTGATGTGGTTACCTTAGCCCATGAGCTGGGTCACGCTTATCATGGACTAAACATCCAGGAGCATTTGCCACTCAATACCGATTACAGCATGCCGGTGGCTGAGACAGCCTCTACCTTCAATGAAGCTCTAATCATGGAAGCTGCCATTAAAGAAACCAGTGGCAGTGAGAAGATGGCCTTAATTGAAAGTCAACTGCAGGATGTAACCCAGATTATCTGCGATATTTACTCCAGATATTTATTTGAAAGTGCCGTCTTTGAAAAGAGTAAAACTGGTTTTCTCTTTGCTGATGAGCTGGAGGAAATGATGTTGGAGGCACAGAAAAAAGCCTATGGAGATGGATTGGATCATAACTATCTTCATCCTTATATGTGGGTACTAAAGGGACATTACTATTCTGAATCCTTAAGCTTCTACAACTTCCCTTATGCTTTTGGTGGATTATTTGCCAGAGGCTTGTATGAAAAATATAAGCTGGAGGGTGAAGATTTTGTTCCCAAATACCAAGCTCTTTTAAATGCTACCACTGTGAAAAGTGTAGAAGAGGCGGCAAAGGAAGCAGAGATCAATCTGGAGGATCCAAACTTCTGGAAAACCAGTCTTCATACAATCGAGGAGCTGGTCAATCAATTTATCGAAATAAGTAGTAAGTAAGGTAGAAATATACTATGACTGAGAAAAAGAACAGTATTATGAATCGTGTGATTGACACAATATCAGGCATATTTATTCCAATTATCAATGTTCTGATGGCAGCGGCTCTTCTAAAAGGGCTTCTGATGCTATTTGTCAACCTAGGCATAATGGATGAAACACGGGGTACTTATCAGCTGTTATTTGCAGCCGCAGATGGCTTCTTCTATTACCTGCCGATCTTTTTAGCCTATACTTCAGCGACGAAGCTAAAGGCGGATCGGTTCACGGCCGTCCTAATTGCCGCTGCATTATTGTATCCAGATATTACAAAGGTATTTGAGACTGGAAATGGTCTGGAGTTCTTAGGTATACCGATTAATCCCGTAACCTACCAATCCGGTGTTATACCCATTATCCTCGCGGTTTTCTTACTGCATTTTGTAGAACAACCCTTAGAACGGTATCTTCCCAATGCGATAAAGGGTTTTATGAAGACTTTACTATCCTTACTGATCGTAGTTCCCATAACATTTATTCTATTCGGACCAGTGGGGACAATAATTGGTGATGGATTGGCAAAGACGTACGATGCAATATATACGTTTAGCCCAGTTTTTGCTGGAGCTGTCTTTGGATTTATCTGGCAGCCTATGGTGGTTTTTGGATTACAATGGGGTTTGGTTCCGGTTATAATCAGTAATATCAGTCACTATGGTATCGATACCATATTGCCCATGCTAGGTCCTGCAGTATTCGGCCAGGCAGGGGCAGCCATGGCAGTCAGTCTGATAACGAAGAACAAAAGGTTGAAGACAGTAGCATTTTCCGGTTCCATAACCGCTATTTTGGGAGTTACGGAACCGGTATTATACGGTGTAACGGTTCCCTTGAAGCGGCCTATGGTAGCAGCTTGTATCGCTGGAGCAATTGGAGGGGGTGTCGTTGGAACCTCTAACGCAAGAGCAATATCCTTCGCCTTTCCGTCCCTGGTATCCATGGTAGTGTATTTTGGTGAGGGCTTTATTACCTTCTTGATCGCCTGTGTGATAGGCTTTATCATCGGATTTGCCTTGACCTATTTGTTCCGTTTCCGTGAGTCTGAAGATATAACCCAAGAACTGGAAGTGGAAACATCGACCTCTGAAGCAGATCATTCTTAATAATATACATAGAGAAAAATATTGTATTATTTTTGAGTTTTTTTGCCTCACATAAATTAATGGTTCTTTCAAATAATAATTATGAATCAATTTCATGAATGTTTAAGAAAGGAGCATTATTATGAGTATCGTGAATATGGATAATTCGATGCCAGAAGGCTTAGGCTTTCGTTTGGCTATGGATATGAAGGCGATGGCTAACTTTGTAAATCTGCCAGATACGAAGAAAGAAGAGCTAATTAGCTATATTAAAGGCTCTACTACGGGAGACGATGCAAGAAATCGTGTAACTGAGGTGGTCAATAGCCTACATTATGGAACTTCTATTTATTAAACAAAAATGGGCTGTGCAGTTCACTGCACAGCCCAAATAATAATTTATCTTGTATTTCCCATAAAGAACAAAGCAATGGTTCCTGGTCCAGCATGGGAGCCAATGGTTGGACTGACAAAGTTAATCAGATGGTTTTCTATACCATAACGCTCTTTGACCTGGGAGGCTACAAATTCAGCGTCCTCTAAACTATCACCATGGCTTATAAATATGATATCGTTCGAACCCGGATAACCGTCCAAACGTTTCTCCATTTGATCAACCAGAGAAATGAGAGCCTTCTTTCTTCCACGAACATTAACCAAAGGGATTAAATGCCCTTCATTGTCCATGTGAAGGATGGGTTTGACATTAATCAAGGTACCTATGATGGCAGTGGTCTTGGAAACTCTGCCACCCCGGTGGAGGTGATGAAGATCATCTACCGTGAAGATATGGCATAAATTCAATTTGTTTTTTTCAAGCCAATCAGCTATTTCATCTATAGTTTTACCCTGTGCCTTAAGTTCAACCGCCTTATGAATTAGGAGGCCTTCTCCTAAGGAAGCACAGAGGGAGTCAATCACAGTGATTTTGGCATCCGGTAGTTCGTCGCAAATTTCTCTCGCTACGGTTGTGGCTACCGAGCAACTTCCGCTTAATCCGGAGGAGAAGGCAATATGTAGTACATCATAACCTTCTTTTAATATGCCACGGAATACATTGTTGGCGGTATCCGGATTTACGGCCATAGTGGTAGGCATAGCGCCACCACGCATCTTATCATAGAATTCCTTAGGTGAAAGATCTTTTGTTTCACCATAAACGACACCATCAAAATTATAATATAGAGGCAACAGCCGAATACTGTGACGATCTAGATATTCCTTAGGTAGATCACAGGTTGTATCTGTTGTAATTATGAATTGTTTCATTTTTCCACCATACCTTTCATGCGCATTCTAAATTTTAATAAAATCCACCTTCTATCGATGTATTGTATGAATATTTCACTTAAGTAGTTTTGAATACGATATGATATATTATATCATACCGCAAATTGTCGTTCAATAGATTATGCCAAAAAATTCAATTAGTTCCACTGCCAGTTCCATCGCTATTTAAAACTCTATTTCCATTCGTCCGTTCCTATTTAGGATAGCAAAACCCCCTTTTCTTATGCATATACATATGATATAATGAAAGCGTAGAGAGGAAAGCACAAGCTTGCTTGTGTTTTCCGAACGGAGTAACAAGATCATGAACATGTTTTTTGTTCATGATATAATAACGACGATTAGCAGGTTATAAGGTTGCTATTTGACGATTATAAGTATGGGGCTGCCTCAAAATATATATCCGACTAAGCTTCTGACCGGAAATATTTTGAGACAGTCCCATTCGTTCACTTAAGCAAGTTGCTAGATTAAGCTAGCACCCATGCGAAGCGGAGGACATATGGAAAATTGGGTAATAAAAAATAGAAAAGCAGATTTTGAAACAATAACACAGGAATGTAAAATAAGTGAAGTTTTGGCTCGTTGTTTGGTGAATCGGGGCTATGAGGATCCGGAGGAAATTCGAAAATTCTTAATTTCCGACAGCAAGGATCTATATAATCCGATGGATTTAAAGGATATGGATAAGGCTTGCGGTATACTATTAACAAAGATTAATACAGCGAAACGAATCCGTATCATTGGCGACTATGATGTGGATGGTGTAATCGCTACTTACATACTATATAGAGCGTTGAATCGGATGGGAGCCAAAGTGGATTACGATATACCGGACCGGATTAAAGACGGCTACGGGATTAATATGCGTATGGTAGAAGAAGCCCATGAGGATGGAATTGATACACTTTTGACCTGTGATAACGGAATCGTTGCCATGGACCAGATTCGTAAGGCGAAGGATTATGGAATGACGGTTATTGTGACGGACCATCATAATCCGTTAGAGCAGGAGGGAGAAGTCCTCCTTCCGGAAGCGGATGCTGTCATTAATACCAAGCGGCCAGATTGTAACTATCCATATAAGGGCTTATGTGGTGCAGCGATTGCCTATAAGCTCATCGAAGCACTCCTACCATCCTTTGATCTACCAGATAGGGAAAAGCTCCAGGAGGAGTTATTATCCTATACCGCCATTGCGACAGTCTGTGATGTTATGGATCTGGTGGAAGAGAACCGGATTATTGTTAAGAACGGTCTTGAACTTTTAAAGGCTACAAAAAATAAAGGCCTTTTAGCACTTATGGATGTAAGTAAGATTGATAGGGAACAACTAAGTAGCTATCACTTAGGTTTCGTTATCGGCCCTTGTATAAATGCCTCCGGAAGATTGGATACTGCAAAGAAGGGCTTGGAGCTTTTGTTGTGCGAAGATACGGAGACAGCCGGCCAATTGGCAAGAGAGCTTCGAAGTCTCAACGACTTACGTAAGGACATGACAGCAGAAAATGTAGAAAAGGCCGTTCGACAAATTGAAGAAGGATTGCTTAAGAAGGATAAAGTTTTAGTGGTATATCTTGAGGAATGTCATGAAAGTATTGCCGGGATTATCGCTGGAAGGATACGGGAGAGATACCACCGTCCTACCATCATACTTACGGATGCTGAGGATGGAATCAAGGGGTCCGGAAGATCCATCGAACAATATAATATGATTGAAGAGCTTATGAAGCATCGGGAACTGATGCTTAAGGTAGGTGGACACCCGATGGCTGCAGGCCTATCTCTGGAAAGGGAAAGGATTACAGAGCTTCGGCAGAAATTGAACGAGAAAACAACCCTTACAGAAGCCATGCTGGTCCCCAAGGTTACGATAGATATCCTCCTTCCCCTGGGTTATCTAACGGAAGAGATTATCGATGAACTAAAAAAGCTTGAGCCCTTTGGCAAAGGAAATGAGAAACCGCTGTTTGCGGAGAAGGACTTACAGATAAAATCTGCCTTTATCCTAGGCAAGAATGCCAGCGGGATTCGATTTCTTTTTGAAAATCAATTTGGCAGACAATTGGAGGCAGTATATTTTGGAGATATCAATGTTTTCTTTGATTATATTAGAGAAAAGTATGGCCAAGAAGAGGAAGATAAGATAAAGACAGGTAGAGGATCAAAAATAAGGCTAACGGTTACTTACTTCCCCAAAATTAATGAATATAACGGATTTAAACGCATACAACTAATGGTACAAAATTTCAGATAATCAGTACTATTTGAACTCTTATAAATGAATAAGACTTTACTAATTCTTGTCGATAGTGTTATAATAATCATCTATAAGAGGGCTTTTTGGGAAAAATAAGCCTAAGACTCGTATTTGTGCGGGTAGATGGAGGTTAAAATGAAAAAAATAGAGGACTATGTAAGAAGTATACCGGATTTCCCGGAGCCAGGAATTATCTTCCGGGATGTAACCAGTGTGTTACAAGATAAGGATGGATTGAAGCTTGCTATAGATCAGATGCAGGCACACCTTAAGGATCTGGACTTTGATGTTATCGTAGGACCGGAATCAAGAGGTTTTATCTTTGGTGTACCAATTGCTTATAATTTAAATAAAGCGTTCATTCCAATCAGAAAGAAGGGTAAGCTGCCCTGTGAAACCGTATCCATGGATTATGAGTTGGAATATGGCAAAGCAACCATTGAATTGCATCGGGACGCAATTAAGCCGGGACAGAAGGTTGTTATAATCGATGACCTGATTGCTACTGGTGGCACGATAGAAGCAATCACGAAGCTGATTGAGATGCTTGGCGGTGAGGTTATAAAGATTGTATTCCTGATGGAGCTAAAGGGCTTGCAAGGCCGTGCTAAGTTAGAAGGATATGATGTAGAAGCAGTGATTCAATACGAGGGTAAATAAAAAATATCTATAGTTAATATAAAGCCACCGAATATGGCAGGCAGAGAGGTAGGAGGTGATATCATGGAAGAAAGGATAGAGATTTCTGGAAGAGATATATTGGATCATCCATCCAAATTAGAATTACCGGCTGATTTTACGACGCCTGAAAAGCTCTACCAGCAGCTGATAACGAAGATCCGTAGTTATCATCCATCCGCTGATATGTCCATGATCGAAAAGGCTTATGTTCTTGCTAACGATGCCCATAAGGACCAGTTACGTAAATCAGGGGAACCGTATATCATTCATCCTCTTTGTGTAGCTAATATTCTGGCGGAGCTAGAGCTTGATAAGGAAAGTATAGTTGCTGGGATACTCCATGATGTGGTAGAGGATACCGAATTTACAAATCAGCAGGTTGCTGAAATGTTTACGGAAGAGATCGCGCTACTAGTCGATGGGGTAACCAAGCTGACTCAGTTGAATTATTCCAAGGATAAGGTGGAAATCCAAGCAGAAAACCTTAGAAAAATGTTTCTTGCTATGGCTAAGGATATCCGAGTTATTCTGATAAAGTTGGCAGACCGCCTTCATAATATGCGAACCTTAAAATATAAGGAACCGGAGAAGCAGAAGGAGACGGCAAGGGAGACCATGGATATCTATGCTCCGATTGCCCAGAGACTTGGTATATCTAGGATTAAGATTGAACTAGACGATCTCTCCTTGAAATATTTGGAGCCAGAGATATATAAGGACCTAGCAGAGAAAATTGCATCGAAGAAAAGTGAGAGACAGGCCTATATTGACAGTATTGTAGAGGAAGTAAAGTTTCACATCGATGATTCTGGAATACAGGCTAAGATTGACGGCCGTATCAAGCATTTCTTCAGTATTTATAAAAAGATGGTGAATCAGAGCAAGACTCTGGATCAAATTTATGATTTGTTTGCAGTGCGGATTATCGTGGATTCCCTGAAAGATTGTTATGCAACCTTAGGTGTAATCCATGAGATGTATAAGCCGATTCCCGGTCGTTTCAAGGATTATATTGCAATGCCTAAGCCCAACATGTACCAATCTCTTCATACAACCTTAATCGGACCAAAGGGGCAACCCTTTGAGATTCAGATCCGTACCTATGATATGCATCGTACCGCAGAATATGGTATTGCAGCTCATTGGAAGTATAAGGAGGGACAGGATACGAAGGGTGATAGTGCCAATGCTGAGGAGGAGAAGTTGACCTGGCTTCGTCAGGTGCTAGAGTGGCAGCGGGATCTTTCTGACAATAAGGAATTCCTAAGTCTTCTCAAGAATGATTTTGATTTATTCTCTGAAAGCGTATATGCATTTACTCCTACCGGAGATGTAAAAACCTTACCCACTGGCTCTAATCCAATTGATTTTGCTTACAGTATTCATAGTGCCGTAGGTAATAAGATGGTGGGAGCTCGGGTTAATGGAAAACTGGTACCCATTGACTATGTAATCCAGAACGGTGATCGAATTGAGATTATGACCTCTCAGAACTCAAGGGGACCGAGCCGTGATTGGTTATCCATGGTGAAAAGCACACAGGCAAAGAACAAAATAAATCAATGGTTTAAAACGGAGTTCAAAGAAGGAAATACAAGTAAAGGCAAGGAAATGATCTCTGCCTACTGCAAAGCAAAAAGTATCGTTTTGAGTGACTTGCTTAAGTCTGAATACACCAGTGTTGTCATGCGCAAATACGGGTTTAAGGAATGGGATGCCATTCTGGCAGCCATTGGGCATGGTGGACTTAAGGAAGGGCAGGTTGTTAATCGGCTCCAGGAGGAATACCGTAAGAAGAACAAGAAAGAGATTACCGATGACAATATCTTAGATACCATATCGGATAATCGTGATAGTCATAAGCAACCTAAGAAATCGAAGAGTGGTATCGTGGTAAAGGGTATTCATGACCTGGCAGTTCGTTACTCCAAATGCTGTAGTCCTGTGCCGGGAGATGAAATCGTAGGATTTGTAACCCGGGGTAGGGGTGTATCGATTCATCGGACCGATTGTATCAATGTGATTAATATTCCAGAGGAAGATCGAGTTAGATTAATCGATGCAGAATGGAATGTCGATGATGGAAAAGAGAACGTTGGAGTTTACCTAGCTGAGATTAAAATATATGCCAATAACCGGACGGGAGTTCTGGTGGATATCTCTAGGGTGTTGACAGAGAATAAGATTGATGTTACCTCCATGAATGTAAGAACCAATAAACAAGGCACCGCAACCATTAGTATCGGCTTTGAAATCAATGGTGTACAACAGTTGAACGAAATCATTGCTAAGCTTCGCAATATTGAGAGCATTCTTGATATTGAACGGACCGCGGGATAATTGGATTTATCTATGGAAGGTAGGTTGGCGCTACTCGTGCCGAAATCCGGGATTTTTTGGCAGATTGGAGACTAATATGAATGGAATAGAAGTAAAAACTCTGGTACTAGGAATGGTGCAGACGAATTGCTATATTATAAGCAAGTCGCAGAGTAAGGAAGCAATCGTAATCGACCCGTCCGCAGAGGCGGATAAAATAAATCAATATCTCAAATCAAATGACCTGGTATGTAGAGCGATTATGCTTACCCACGGTCATTTTGACCATATAATGGCTGGGGAAGAGTTAAGAGAACTGACTGGTGTCAAAATCTATGCCCATGAAAAGGAACTGGCTATGCTAAGGGATCCAAAACTTAACGTGTCTAGTTTTACTGGCCGTGAATATCAGCTAGAGCCTGATGTGTTGCTTAAGGACGAACAGAGATTAGAGCTCGCAGGGCTTGAGATTAAGGTGATTCATACCCCAGGTCATACCAGTGGTGGTGTGTGTTATCATATAAGTCTGACTCCAGAGGCTTCCAATGACTTCGAGAAGAAACAGCATGGTATCCTAATTAGCGGGGATACCCTATTTCGTGAAGATATAGGACGATCCGATCTTCCGACCGGTAATCATCATCAGTTAATCGAATCCATCGTGAATCAGCTGATGAGTCTTGAGGATGACCTGACCGTCTATCCTGGACATGGACAACCGACTACCATAGGTCACGAGAGGAGTCATAATAGATACCTTTCTTAAAGACCGTTGGAGTATGTTCTGTATTCGTAATTGAAGAATGGAGTTTTAATGATACTTATTAATCTATCAAATAAAATATTTGAAAATGATGTATATCCCTTAGTTAAAGCCTTCTATGCCCAAGAAACCATAAAGGTTATCGAGGTGATAGATAATCCTCCACGATCTGGGGAGGAATCAGGCTTACCTGATACGAATCCGAAGATAAGAATTGATCTTACATTTGCGGACCAAAAGGTATCCATACGAATCCTTGAACCCGAAAAGCTTGAACAATTAACTCAGGAGAGTAGCCTTATTAAGGATGGTATTCCTTATAAAGAGGTACAGATGGAGGAGTTAGATACGGTTTCCTATGAGAAAGAGAAGGCGAACTATAAAAATGCCATGAAACGTCTGCTCTATCGCATGCTTTCCCAAAGGACAGGACAAGTCCTACCCTGGGGCATAATGACGGGTATAAGACCAACAAAATTAGTGTATGATATGATATCCAAGAAGAAGACTGAGGTGGAAATAGATCAACATATGAAAGAGGAGTTTCTCTGCTCTGAGGAGAAGATACAGATGAGTATCCGTATCGCCAGCAGAGAGCATACCCTTCTTCAGGATATGGATTATCAAAAGGGTTATAGCCTGTATATTGGAATTCCCTTTTGCCCGACAACCTGTTTGTATTGCTCCTTTACCTCCTATCCCTTAGAGCGATTTGCACCTATGGTGGGAGATTATCTGAAGGCTCTGGAGAAGGAGATTAATTATGGGGCAAGCTGTATACCGGATAAGAAACTAACCACGGTATATCTGGGCGGAGGAACACCGACCACCCTGTCAGCGGAGCAACTCTCTTGGCTTCTAGGCTTGATTCGAGATAAATTTGATTTTACCTATGTAAAAGAATTCTGTGTGGAGGCAGGACGGCCAGACAGCATTACCCGAGATAAGTTGGAAGTATTAAAACGTTGGGGAGTGGATCGGATTTCGATTAATCCCCAAACGATGCAGCAAAGAACCCTCGATCTAATCGGTAGAAAGCATACAGTGGAACAGATCAATGAGGCCTTTCATCTAGCCAGGGAGACTGGCCATGAGAATATCAATATGGACCTGATAATAGGACTTCCTGGTGAAAACCTATCGGATGTCCAGGACACTCTAAAACAGATTGAGAAATTATCCCCCGATAGTATTACCGTCCATACTCTGGCACTGAAGAGGGCCGCTCGATTAAATATCGAGAAGGAGAATTATCGGGATCTGAAGGCAACGGATGTTAAAGAGATGCTCCAGGAAACAATTGAGTTTTCAGAAAAACAGGGTTATCTACCCTATTATCTCTATCGGCAAAAGAATATGGCAGATAATCTAGAAAATATTGGATATGCTAAGTTTGGAAAAGAGGGCTTATATAATATCCTAATTATGGAGGAACAACAGACAATCCTAGCTCTAGGAGCCGGTGCTATGTCTAAGTTTGTCTTCCATGAGGAAAATAGGATCGAACGGGTCGATAATGTAAAGAGTATTACAGACTACATCAATAGAATAGATGAGATGATTCAGAGAAAAGTAGATTTTCTAAATCATTCACTTTAAGATATACCTTAATTTGCAAATTCATGAGACAAGGCTATTGCATTTTAGAAGGATATGTAATAATATCATAGGAAATAAAAATGGAACATTTATAGGTAAGTCAGGAGGACAAAGATGATTACACAGAGACCAAAGGGTACCCAGGACTGGTATGGATCCAATATGCACAAACGGACCTTAATCGAAGAGATAGCTCGGAGATTATGTAAGGCATATAATATCAAGGAGGTTATTACACCGGTTTTCGAACATACAATTCTGTTTCAGCGTGGTGTTGGTGAAACAACGGATGTGGTACAGAAAGAGATGTATACCTTTGAGGATAAGGGGAATCGTAGTGTTACCCTAAAGCCAGAAGGTACAGCCGGGGCGGTACGCGCATATCTGGAGAATAGCCTCTATGCAGAAACCCAACCGACGAAGCTTTTTTATGTCACGCCCGTATTTCGATATGAGAATCCGCAAAGCGGCAGACTTCGGCAGCATCACCAGTTTGGCGTAGAATTCTTTGGATCCTCTAGTCCTCTTGCTGAGGTTGAGCTGATTACTCTATTAAACGAATTGTTTATCGAGTTGGGCATCAAGGGTGTTAAATTGCATATTAACAGTATCGGCTGCAGTAGCTGTAGACAAACCTATAACGAAGCTCTCTTAACTTACCTAGAACAGCATAAGGAAAATTTATGTGGAACTTGTAGAGAGAGAATGCAGAAAAATCCTCTTCGTGTGATAGACTGTAAGGTTCCTACCTGTAAAGAAATCGTAAAGGACGCTCCAAGAACCATTGAATATCTAGATGAGGAGTGTAGAATTCATTTTGAAGAATTGCAGCAGCTTTTAACCGATTTGAATATCTCCTTTGAGGTTGACACGGAAATCGTAAGAGGACTGGATTACTATACCAAAACAGTATTTGAGTTTGTAAATTCAGAGGGCTTTACCATCTGTGGCGGAGGTCGTTACGACAATCTGGTTCATGAGGTTGATGAGAAGCAGAACATACCTGCAGTTGGATTTGGATTAGGTATTGAGCGGATTATCAATGAACTGGCTGCCGAAGGTGTTGAATTAGCACCAGAGCCTACCGTAGAGCTGTATGTCGGTATTCTGGGTAAGGAAGCCAGGGCAGCTGCCTACCAACTAGTGAAAAAGCTGCGTCAGGAAGGTATTATTGCTGACACGGATTATATGGACCGTAGTGTTAAGGCTCAGATGAAATATGCCAACAAGCTGGGTGCAAAGAATACGGTTATCATTGGGGCAGATGAGCTTGCTAGTAATAAGGCGAACATTAAGAACATGGAGACTGGAGAACAGAAAGAAGTTCGTTTGGATCAGATCGCTGACATGTTTCGCAATAAATAGATAAGATAAACTGTATTCCAGTATAGTATACTTCTCTCTTAATAAATCAAGTGATTATGGTTCACTTGCCAACCAAGAGAAGGACATTATATGGGATACAGTTTTTAAGTTAAAATACAATTATTGACACATTACCCTTACATTACTATAATTAATATGTTTGAATATAAATGAAATGTCGAAGGTGATTGAAATGTCGGTGGAGAATGCGAAGGAATCAAAGGATTTGGATAACATTGATAGCCATAGAAAACCTGAGTCGCTCAAGGACCCTATGGATATATATGAGGAGACTTTGCTTCGAAAGGGGAAAAGTTGCAGGGAAATTGTTGATATGGCTCCGGAAATGTTATGGATACTAGATCAAGACTATAATATCATTTATGCGAATCAAGCACTACTGTGGTATGCAGGGTGTTGCATGAATGATTTTGTGAAACTTAAATGGAAGGATCTGATACATCCGGAGGATATGAATGCAATAAGTGAAAAGATACAAACCTCACTTAACCTTCAGAATGCTACGGTTGAGGAGATTCGATTTCTTCGATTTGACGGAAGCTATCTTTGGCACAGGGTTAAGGTGAATCCCTTCCACGATGAGGCTGGCAATTTTGCTGGTTTTATAGGAGTGAATACAGACATCAATGAACTAAAGCAAGCGCAAGAAACATTGATGGAAGCAAAGGAAGCGGCGGAGGCTGCGAATAAAGCCAAGAGCGAATTCCTGGCGAATATGAGCCATGAGTTACGTACACCAATCAATGGTATCGGGGGTATGATTGACCTTACTCTATTGACGAGCCTTACGGAAGATCAAAGATATAAATTAACCACTGCCAGAGAATGTGTTAACTCTCTGGTTCATATCATTAATGACATTTTAGATTACGAAAAACTAGAAGCAGAAAAGGTGGTATTGGAACATCATAATTTTAATACTAAGGAATGGTTGGAGGACATCATCAATACCCATGGTCCTATCATCAATCAGAAAGGTCTTATATTTAAAACTAATATATCTCCGGATTTGCCGGAGAATCTGTATGGAGACATCAACAAACTTAGTCGGGTGATAAATAAATTATTGGGCAATGCGTGTAAGTTTACTCAGAGTGGTTCCATAACCTTATCGATATCCTTAATTAGTCGACAGGAGAACAAAGTTCTAATTAAGTTTGGTGTAAAGGATACCGGAATTGGTATTGCCAAGGAGGATCAGAGCAGTATATTTAATAGCTTCTGTCAGGTAGATGGTTCCTATGCCAGACGCTTTGGGGGAATAGGACTGGGATTGGCGATATCAAAAAAACTTGTGGAGCTTATGGGAGGCATCCTTAGTGTTGAAAGCGATCATGATATGGGAAGTAATTTTTATTTCTTCTTGGAAACAATTATAGGAGAAACAAAAATTTCCGATGATCCATTCCGTGTTAATCAAGCTGATATCCATTCGGAAACCCAATATGAAACGGCTACAACTCTTGAAACTATGACCGCCACAGCCGAGGTAGAAGATAGTGATCCGGTATCGGAGAAACCGGGTGACGGAAGACTGAATGAACTAGAACTTGATCTTAATATCATGGAGTCCGCAATTCGTTATGATAATCCTGAAATCCTCCGCTTCATGCTAAACGAAATCTTAGAGATTGCAAGAGAAGAACTCAGGAGCGAAGAGATTGCTCTTAAAGTTACGGAAGGAATCGTAGAGTATGAGAAAAAAAATATGAAAAGGTTCAATTCAAAACTGCGAAGCATTAGAGAAGTGATTGAACAGCATAAAAAGAAAATATAGTTTGGATGATCAATCATTCTTTATTATGAATTCAATATCCAATGATTCGCCTTAAAACAGCAATATACTCCGTTGAAACTTGGGTGAGATAACGGTTTTTACGATAAGCGATGCATAAACGTCTGGAAGCCTTCGGGTGGGAGAGCTTATAATAAACAGGATGCTTCTCAAAATTTCCAAATCGGATTAGCGTATCAGGAATTATCGTTACACCTATGCCTGCCAGAGTCCAGAAAAAGGAAGTTTCCAGTCTCTCACTATATAAAATGTTATCAGGATGAAAGGAAGCATCATGACAGATATCCGTTACTATCTCTGAAAATTTGTTTTCCTGTTTCAGATTGATCAGCTTCTGGTTTTGAAATAAAGAAAGATCCACTGGCGGAGTCCTGTGAAGCTTTGGGTTATCCAATTTAATATCGATGTCGCTGACTTGATAATCCTTTAATTGATCATTAAGATCACATTCAAGGGGTACTGCCAAATATAGTTGCTCTTCAGCTAATTCCTCAGCATAGAAACGTTTATCATCAACCGGTCCAGTTCCTAAAAATAGATCAATACTGCCATCCAATGCAGCTTTCTCTAAACTGGAGAAATTATGCTCCTGTACCTGTATTTTAACTCCGGGATATAGCTTATAGAATTCAGCAATACTCTTTGGTAGAAGGCAGGAAGCGCGAAATGGACTAGTACCTATCTTTAAATCACCAGTCTTTAGGTTCGTCAGATCAGTCAACTGTTGGTGCAGTTCCTGTTCGATTGCCCTGATTTTACTGGCTGCTTCTATGTAAACCTTACCAGCGGCTGTTAGCCGTATGGGAGATGAGCGACGATCAAATAATGTAGTACATAATTCATTTTCAAGATTTTTTATAAACTGGCTTAAGGAGGGCTGTGTTACATATAACCTTATCGCAGCCTTGGAGAAGCTTTTTTCTTCTGCTAAGGTTAAAACATATTCGATTTGTTGAGATGTCATAAAAATTACCCCTATCTTTATAGTAATACGAATAAACTGTTTTGTTGTTTGTGCTAGATACAGTATAAGTATAAACTTATACAAAATTTTAGTCAATAATAATTAGCTTATCATTTTGATATTTTAGCATAAAACACGAATTGGTTCTTTGTTCAATATTACTAAAATTTGTCTGCGATGGAAGTTGACTGGGATTTCTAAGATGGGAGTAATAATTAAGCTTAACGTTATGGGGAATTTATGAAAAATAATTTGCCTAGAAGAGACATTTAAGGTAATATCATCACGAGAAAAAGGTGGTTCAAGAGGCAAGTTATTTGCTTAACCTATAGTTCCTGTGATATAATTGTAATCATAGGAAGAAAAGTAACAGGCGAATGAGCTTGGATGATGATAAAATATTCATAGGAGGTTTCATATGGTTAGACATATCGTTGCATGGAATTTTGCTGAGGGTTTTTCAAAGGAAGAAAACTTAAAGAATGCACAGACGATTAAAAGTGAGCTAGAGAATCTGAAGGAGTTAATTGAGGGTATCGTTTCCATAGAGGTCCTTATAAATCCCATGGATACCTCCGATTCCGATCTCATGCTAGATAGTGTTTTTGTGGATGAGGCGGCCCTTAAGGCATACCAGGTTCATCCGGAGCATGTTAGGGTGGGGACGAAGTTTGTAAGACCTTCAACCTGTAATCGTAAGTGTATCGACTTTGTATTATCTTAAGAAAATAGATGGACAGAAAATAAAAAAAGGATTAGAATAGGTTCCATTAAGAAATTAAACTAGGAACTGTAGTATGATTTTAGCGATCATATCAGTTATGAAGTAATGTTAAAGGAGAATGATGAACAATGGCCGAATCAATGAAAGGCTTACACAGAAGCCATAGATGTACCGAGGTTTTGAATAAGAATATTGGCGAAACCGTGACAATCATGGGATGGGTACAAAAAAGTAGAAACAAGGGTGGAATTATCTTTGTTGATGTCAGAGATCGTTCCGGCTTATTACAGGTTATATTTGAAGAGGGCGATGTCGGTAGTGAAGGCTTTGCAAAGGCAGAACGCTTAAGAAGTGAATTCGTTATCGCAGTTGTTGGTACCGTGGAAGCCCGTTCTGGTGCAGTGAATGAAAATTTAGCTACCGGAGATATTGAGCTTAGAGCGAAGGAGCTACGGATATTATCTGAGGCTGATACTCCCCCGTTTCCGATTGAAGAGGAGAGTAAGACCAAGGAGGAGCTGAGATTAAAATATCGTTACCTGGATTTAAGAAGACCAGACCTGCAGAAGAATCTGATTCTTCGAAGCAAGGTGGCCAATATCACCAGACAGTTCCTAGCCGATGAAGGATTTCTGGAGATAGAGACACCGATGTTAACCAAAAGTACACCAGAAGGAGCGAGAGACTATCTAGTACCAAGCCGTGTTCATCCTGGTAACTTTTATGCTCTGCCTCAGTCTCCTCAGCTATTCAAGCAGCTTTTAATGTGTTCCGGTTATGATCGATATTACCAGATCGTAAAATGCTTCCGTGACGAGGATCTTCGTGCGGATCGCCAACCAGAGTTTACGCAGATTGATATGGAGATGTCCTTTGTGGATGTGGATGATGTTATTAGCGTAAATGAACGTCTGTTGAAGTTAATGTTTAAGGAAAGCATCGGTATCGATATTTCTCTTCCGATTCAAAGAATGACTTATGCTGAGGCCATGGATCGTTATGGTTCCGACAAGCCGGATATCCGATTTGGAATGGAACTAAAAAATGTATCTGAAGTTGTTAAAAACTGTGGTTTTGGTGTATTTACCTCAGCGCTGGAAAAGGGTGGTTCGGTCCGTGGTATCAATGCAAATGGCCAGGGAGATATGCCGAGAAAGAAGATTGATGCCCTAGTAGAATATGCGAAGGGGTTCGGAGCAAAGGGTCTTGCCTATCTGTCCATTAATGAGGATGGAACCTATAAATCCTCCTTTTCAAAATTCATGACAGAGGAAGAATTAACAGATTTGGTTGCTGCCATGGAGGGTAGACCGGGTGACTTGTTGTTATTTGCAGCCGATGAGGAAGAGGTAGTATTTGCAGTCCTTGGTAATCTGCGCTTGGAGCTGGCAAGAAATCTTGGACTTCTTCATAAGGATGAATATAAATTTTTATGGGTTACGGAATTCCCTCTCTTAGAACATTCCAAAGAGGAGAATCGATATGTAGCGAAGCACCATCCATTTACCATGCCGATGGAAGAGGATCTTGCTTTATTAGATACGGATCCTGCTAAGGTTCGAGCCAAGGCTTATGATATCACCTTGAACGGCACAGAGATTGGTGGTGGTTCCGTGAGAATCTTCCAGAGTGACGTACAGGAGAAGATGTTTGGGGTGCTTGGATTCACTAAGGAAGAAGCCTACGAGCGTTTTGGTTTCCTTCTCAATGCATTTAAATATGGTGTTCCACCTCATGCAGGATTAGCATATGGTCTGGATCGTCTGATTATGCTTATGGCCCAAGAGGATAGTATTCGAGATGTTATTGCTTTCCCGAAGGTAAAGGATGCATCCTGTCTCATGACAGAAGCACCGAATCTAGTGGAAGAGAAGCAGTTAATAGAGTTGGGAATTGAAGTAAGCAAAGAAGAAAAATAGGAAGAGATAAGGAACGATTCGATGAATGAAATAGAGATAACCTTGGCCATAGGATACCTAGTAGCAATGAGCCTGACTGGATTTGTGTTAATGGGAATTGATAAACGAAAGGCAATCTCCGGCAAATGGAGAATACCTGAGCGAACCCTTATTCTGATTGCTATAATCGGTGGTGGAATTGGTTCCTTTCTGGGGATGCAGATCTTTCGTCATAAAACAAAAAAAGTAAAGTTTAAGATAATACTGCCTTTGGCAGCGCTTGTTTATATCTTAATAGGTACTAAGCTGATTCTATTGTAGGCAAGGAAGGTTAGTTATTTGGTTAACGGAATGTCTGCAAAAACTTAGATAATAGGTAGTAAATTATAATTAATTTTAAATATGAAAGCTTCAAAGGTGAATTAAGTTCCCTTTGAAGCTTTTTTGTTATCTCTTAATTTAATGTGATTGAGATCAGAAAATTGCTGATTCATAGATGCAAGTTTTGTGATGTTTTTCGGGTTAAAATCTTTGTTAAAGCCTTGACATAATTTTTCGATTCTGTTACTATTGCTTTAAAGCGATTATGCTTTAAAGCGATGAAGTATTAAGCGGGTTTTATATTAATACCTACATATTAAAATTATAGTAGTTTGCTTTATGCATATCGAACTATGCGACGTTATGGTGAATGGGGGATATTATGATTATCAAGCTGATTTTTCTGATCTGCTTTTTTATTGTTATGATATTGGTGGGTTTTTATACAAGAAAGCATGCTACCAATGTCGGAGATTTTGTTTTGGGAGGTCGATCAGTAGGGCCTTGGTTGACAGCCTTTGCCTACGGTACATCATATTTCTCGGCGGTAGTGTTTGTCGGATATGCAGGACAGTTTGGCTGGAGATACGGTATATCGGCAACGTGGATTGGCCTTGGAAATGCGCTAATTGGTAGTCTTTTGGCTTGGGTTGTCTTAGGACGAAGAACAAGAGTTATGTCCAATCACTTAAAATCTGCTACCATGCCGGATTTCTTCGGCAGCAGATATGACAGTAAAAATTTGAAGATTGTAGCCTCTATGATTGTATTTATCTTCCTTATACCCTATACTGCTTCGGTTTATAATGGATTATCCAGACTGTTCGAAATGGCTTTTGATATGCCATACTGGATCTGCGTATTATCGATGGCTGTATTAACTGGAATCTATGTGATTATGGGTGGGTATATGGCCACTGCGATCAATGATTTCATACAGGGCATTATTATGTTATTTGGTATTGTTGCGGTGGTTGCAGCCGTTTTAAATGGACAGGGCGGCTTTTTGGAGGCCATTGGGAAATTGGCGGAAATTAAGAGCGAGATACCGGTAACAGCAGGACAGTCAGGAGCCTATGTTTCCTTCTTCGGTCCAGATCCGTTGAATCTATTGGGAGTGGTTATTCTGACCTCTCTAGGAACCTGGGGACTTCCTCAGATGGTACATAAGTTTTATACAATTAAGAATGAAAAATCAATCCGTTCGGGAACCATTATATCTACAGTATTTGCCCTTGTTATCGCAGGGGGGAGTTACTTCCTCGGAGGCTTTGGAAGACTTTTTGATGGGCCATCGCTCATGAATGAAGAGGGGGCATTGATATATGATGCAATTATTCCCCATATGTTATCAAACCTTCCAGATGCATTAATCGGCATCGTAATCGTGTTGGTCTTATCCGCCTCAATGTCAACCCTATCGAGTCTGGTTCTATCCTCTAGCTCGACCCTTACTTTGGATTTTCTAAAGGATAATATAATTAAGAACATGGAAGAGAAGAAACAATTACTAATAATGCGGATCCTAATCGTATTCTTTATACTATTATCCGTGATATTGGCCCTTGATCCTCCTGTGTTCATCGCCCAATTGATGGGCATCTCCTGGGGAGCCTTGGCTGGCGCCTTCCTCGCACCATTTCTGTACGGTCTCTATTGGAAGGGCGTTACACGGGCAGCAGTCTGGACGAGTTTTGCTTCGGGCGTAGGGATCACAGTATCCAATCTATTCCTAGGATATATTGATTCTCCAATTAATGCAGGAGCGATCGCCATGGCTGCTGGTTTGATTTTAGTACCGGTGGTGAGTCTTATCACCCCGAGATTAAAGAAGGATATAGTGACCTCTGTATTTAGTTGCTATGAAGAAACAGTGACGGTACATACCAAAAAGTCGATAGAGGAATAGCTAGAATGCTTTGGATACTATAATTAATATATGCTTGATTAAGGGTAGTCCAGCACTCTGATAAGGAGGGCTGGGCTGTCTTAAGGCCATTTTACAA
>CAYMLE010000031.1:0-3180 GCA_964391115.1 uncultured Herbinix sp.
GAGTAATGCTCCTTATAATGTCCCTATGGGTGTTCCTTTATATCCTCTATATGGGTATGACAATAGTGAAGATATCGACAAAGATATGGAATATATGAGACAGCTATACCCTAGAACCGCTAGAGCAATTTTAAGGATGGTCAATGACGAATGCGACAAATTAGAATATGACGGAAGTGTCATGTTCGATGAATATCCGGATAAAGTCACCATAGATGATATGATCGATCATATCTTTGATAATGTTAAAGACATGGAGGAAGAACCTCAATTAGAAGCAAATAGTCTATATTACCAGCCAAGAAGACGTCAGAACTTCGTTCGTGATATCGTATCTTTGATACTTCTAAATGAGCTTTTTGATCGCAGAAGACGTCATCGCAGAAGAAGACGTTGGTTTTAAGTAATTGTTTTCAATTGTTTTTCCCATCATCAAAAAATCCGGATTAGTAAGCGCTATGGCTTACTGGTCCGGATTTTTTCTAATACTTTTCCCAATACTTTTCCTAATACTTTTCTTAATACTTTTTCTAATACTTTTTCTAATATTTTTTCATATACTTAATCCATACTAAGATTAGCTCATTTCCTACCAATTCTGATTTAATATAGGTGTTGCTAGGTATACCCTGCTTTTCCCTGTCTCTTCATCGTAGTTTACAGCAATCTGTATATTAATCTTACTTCCCATAGAAACAATATATTCATTTATTAATCCTGTATAGGCATAGACAGTATATACGCCACCCTCTTCATATCTTATTGCTGTCGTTCCTTGCAACTCACCAATCAGTAGGTTTGAAATTCTATCTTTTTCATCTGTAGTGAGCATGCCACTAAAGCTGCCCTCATATTGCAGAGTAATCTGCTTATTCTCGACACCCAGTTCATCCAGAGCCTCTTCTAATATATTTCTATATTTATCAATACTCTGAATTGAATCTCTAATATTTAGCCGAATCACTAGATAATGCTTTATCTTGGTCACTGCTTCTTCCTCTTGCTCTAGGCTGATAACCTTAAGCAGAGAGGTTGCATTTCTAGCCTGTTTCCCAAAGGAATATTCGGTCCGAGTTCCTTCTCTCACTACGGAAATATCTTTGTCCAGAATCAGCCCTATGGAATCTGCCATATACTGTATTAGTGCCTTCTTATCTGTTTCGCTTAAAAAATCTTTATTATAATCTGCTATGATTTCAATACTACTCTTTAGTTCACCTAGATTTGTATTAACAAAAGCCTGACTAATTTGTACATCCTCATAAAAGAATCGGTTCATTAGCATTTGAGTTCCTACTGCTAACCATAGCACTATAGCAATATATAATGTAACCTTTGTCTTCTTTAAGGATACAATTCGTTTCACATTATCTAGAAAACGGTTCAAATTCACCAAACTATCAACCTCCATTTTTGGGAATTAAATAAACTTCGTTTATACTAGATAGTTTTCCCCTAAACAAGATAGTTATACCATGAAGAAAGTAAAATGGACATTTCGGTCTAAATTAACCAGAATGTCCAAAACCAATAAATCATATTCAAGATAAATACAGGTTATCTCAGAATCTTTCGCCACAACATATTAGTTGTCACACAAATCCACCAATCCTCTATACTTGTCAATCAAAATATGGTATGATTAAGTTGAATTATCGATAAAATAAATCATTCATAAAACATACTTAAAAGGAGGATCCCATGCATCCACTTTCCCTATATCGCAAGCGATTTATTCCTGAGGAGCTCATCCATCTAAAGGATGATGTTTTATTACTTAGAGAAGATAACCTACTTGTCACCCGTTGGGATACCTTACATCCTCGCAAGGACATCGCTGGTGGTATTTCCGCATATTATCTCGACCAAGGTATTAAAGTCAGCAAGATCTTTAACAAAGACCATTCCATCGTTTATTGGTACTGTGATATTTTTCAAATTAAACACGGCCCATCCCCAGATGTAATGATTTTTGAGGACTTATTGGTTGATGTTATCATTTATGAGGATGGTACCGCAAAAGTTCTTGATCTGGATGAATTAGCAGATGCTCTAGAGCTTAAATTAATTACAGAAGTCGAAGTAAAAAAAGCGCTCCGAATTCTGGATTCACTATTGAAGATAATATATCAGAATAATTTTTCTAAACTAAAGGAACCTATTGAACGCGTGGAGCTTCTTTAATCCTCTTCCAGCATTTGAATTCTTTTAATGTGCCTCTCTTTGCCCGAAAAATCTGTGTGCAAAAAGGTGTCTACGATTTTAACCGCTAGACCAGGTCCAACTACCCTTGCTCCCATTGCAAGAATATTAGCATCATTATGTAATCTCGTTGCCTCTGCACTGAAGCAGTCATGGCAAAGAGCTGCGCGGATACCCTTCATTTTATTGGCTGCAATAGATATTCCGATACCCGTACCACAGATTAATATTCCTAAATCGCATTCCTTCTTTTGGATCGCCTTTCCTACTGCCTTAGCGTAGTCCGGATAATCACTGGAGGTAACGTCACCACATCCAAAATCCTTGTATTCAATGCCTGCTTCGTTAAAATATTGAATTATTTCTTGTTTTAAATCATACCCAGTATGATCATTTCCTATCGCTATCATGCATATCCTCCCTTTTAGAATTCTTCGTTTAGTTTATATATTGTCTTTTTAACCAGTCTGGCCAGCTCCACGTAACATTCCTCATAATCAATCAAGGAGCCACCATATGGATCTACCACATCACCCAGCTCACCAACATACTCCTTTATGGTATAAACGTCCCTTACTTCGGGGTAATCCTCCAGCACTCTTCGTTTCTGATTTTCTGTCATGGTGAGAATCAATGTATTTTCCTTAATATCCGAGACTTTTAGACCCTTGGATATATGATTTGCAAGCTCTAACTCATGCTTTCCCAGTACTACCTCTGATTTCGGGTTTATTGGCTCCCCAAATAGAACAACCAATCCTCTGGAGATTACCATAATATCTCCCGTCTGTTCCATATTCTTAAAAATAGCTTCTGCCATAGGGCTTCTACATGTATTACCTGTACATACAAATATTAGCTTCTGATATTTCCCCATTATTACCTCCATTTCAACGATATCCCCTCGATATCTTTATTACGACAACATCTCTATTACAAACTATATCTTTGCTACAAGCAATATCCTTGCTACAAACA
>CAYMLE010000031.1:3280-22083 GCA_964391115.1 uncultured Herbinix sp.
GCCTTCAATAGACGGTTCATAATAGCCTGTCCCAATTCATTATCAGCGAAGCTTTCCGTCAGAATATATTCCGTGTGCAACTCATCAAACTCCCTTAGGACAGCATAGAGACCGGCAGCTATCGTATCTTCGTCCTTTCTGGAACCAATGGTATGAATGTCTCCAAAATGATAGGAACCTTCGGTTTCGCTGGTAGCAATAATACCAACTCTTTTCCCATCCTCGGTAAGCTCTTTTGCTTTCGCATTAATTGCCGCTATTACATCCTGAATCGCCCCTTCATAAATCGTAAGACTTCCTTCCGGTGCATAATGGCGATATTTCATTCCCGGTGCCTTTGGTTTTTTATCAGGCTCGCTCGGTAGTATTCCTGGATCATAATCAATTGGCCCAAGAACGTGCTCTAGCATAGGCTTTGTGATACATCCAGGTCTTAAAATCATCGGCTTTTCCTCAGTCAGATCAATTATAGTGGATTCTAGGCCTAGGGTCGCTTTGCCACCATCAAGAATCATATCTACTATACCATATAAATCATCTATCACATGCTTTGCTAAGGTTGGGCTGGGCTTTCCTGATAGATTAGCGCTGGGCGCTGCAACAAAGATTCCAGAACGGGCAATCAATGTTCTGGCAAGCTTGTGTGCCGGAAGCCTTATCGCAACGGTATCTAGTCCACCCGTTGTTGAATCAGGAACATTACTCTTCTTATTTAAGATCATAGTAAGAGGCCCTGGCCAAAACACCTCCGCCAGCTGATAGGCTGTCTTTGGTATGTCTCTTGCTAAAACCTCAATATCCTTAACCTGGGCTATGTGAACAATCAATGGATTATCGGATGGCCTGCCTTTTGCCGCATATATTTTCTTAGAAGCTTCCGGATTAAATGCATCCGCCCCAAGTCCATATACGGTTTCTGTAGGAAATGCCACCAAGCCCCCAGTCTTTAATATCTCTATCGCCTGATCCAGATCAGGCCCATCGATCTCATCCTTCTCTATTTTAATAACTTTTGTGTCCATGGCACTATTAATCTCCATTCCGCCGAAACATCACAAATTTGGGCATCAGCACATTCTATGTTGTTTGGCTCCCATGTCTTTTATGGGACTATCCAAGCTACTTCAGTCTGTATACTGTGGGAAAATCTCCTCTACCTCAAATATTTTACCACGATTCTGCATCAAAATCCATAGTTTTAATCATATGCCTCTTGACACGGCTTAAAAAAGGTATTAAACGCTCAAATAATTGCACAAGCTTAACTGTTCTACAATCATCTGAGATACTCTAATAATCCATTGCAAATGGCCAAAGCGACCTTATCCTGAGATTCCTCGTTGACCAGGAACTCAGCTTCTTCACGATTTGATAGATAACCACATTCAACGATAACCAAAGGGATTGTTGTCTTTTTTAACATAAAATAATTGTCATTGGCCTTAGCCTTTCTATGGTTTCCATCCTGCAAAGTCTTCTTTAGCTGCTCTTGTATAATTAGCGCTAGCTTTCTTCCCTCATCCGATTGAGCATGATAGAATACCTGAGCACCCTTTATACTTTCCTGTGTAAAGCTATTTTGGTGAATACTGATGGCTAAGGTAGCATCGCTTGAATTAATTAGGTCAATCCGTTTGTTCATATCGGCTCTTTTTTTATTCGAATCCGTCTCTTCATATAAGCCAATGTCCTCTTCCCTGGTTAGGATAACGGTAATACCCTCTTCCTCCAATATATCTCTTAATTTTAAAGAGATACTTAGGTTGATATCCTTTTCCAATGCGCTATTTACCCCAACCTTACCAGGGTCTCTTCCTCCATGACCAGGATCAATCACTATGGTAATCGATGAACTCGCGGCATCGGATCCAGGATCAAACATATTTGTCATAACCTTAATTGATTTTTCTGACGAGATAATTCTAGCCAGAAGAATAAGTCCTAAAAATACAACACTGAAATATTTTTTTCTCATATAAGTACTTCCAATAATCAAGCTCCTTACATCTTATGAAATGCTTTATTGTCCTATTCAATCCTTTCTATATTCGATTAAAAATTTACAAAAAAGAGGTGAACATACATGTATTTATCAATTCATGTATATTCACCTTATAATTATTTAGATAGCAAAAGAAACAAAATCTGTATTTAAAACTTACCCTGTTCCATTAACGATATTGAATGCTAGTTCAGATATTTTATGATAACATCCCAGATGCTCTCCTTCTCCAAACCAAGCTTCCAAGAAGCAACTCCTGCAATATTGGCATTATAGATGGCATTCATCTTCTCTTCTATCGAGCGATCATCTTCCAACCAGATTCGGTATGTTGCACCCTCTTTTTCATATTCACCATAATGATAGCTATAGGTGTCATCCCATACCTTCTCTAGATTGTTATCTGTAAATACCTGAGCCGCTCTACTCATTGCTAGATTTTCCGATGTAATTGTACCATCTTCGGTTTCCTTCCAAAGCTTTGTATAGAAAGGAACTGCTATGACTGTCTTTTCGTTCGCAACGGACGCCAAAGTATTATTAATGGCATCCTCAATAAATCCGAGTGAGGATACAGGACCGATGCCTTCGGAACCAGTAAACTCGTTATAGGCCATGATGATAATATAATCCGAAACAATACCCTGTTCTTTCAGATCGTAATGCTTATTATAGGGGGCAGGTACATAATTATCCACCGAGAGTACCAGGCCGTTGTTTCGGCATTTTACAGATAATTCTCTTAGAAATTGGATAAAGTGAATTCCTTCCGCATTCGATGATATCGTCTCAAAATCCACATTGATACCATCCAGTTTATATTCTAGAGCTGCCTGAATCAAGGTATTAGAAAGCTTGTCTCTCGCAGAGGTCTTTGATAGGAGCTCCTCCATATCTATCTTGATGTTTACATCACCCACCAGAGCCCAAATCTCTAATCCCAGCTCCTTAGCTTTGTTTATATAATCATGGGTTGCCAGAGAGGAAATATTGCCACTGGTATCTAATACATCAAACCAAGTAGGAGAGACTACATTAACCTTCTTCGTCGCTTTAATTAGTGTTTCTAGACTTCCAGCAGCATCTTTGTTAAATATCTGATGGAAAACCAGATTGATTTTATCCTGACGGGTTTGTGCTGTATATTCCGGAGCCCTATAATCACTTTCCGTTTTTTTATAAAAGGATTTTTTAACATGCTTTTCCTTAACATAGCCTACAATACCGTCCGCAGTCATTACTTTGGCAAAGCCTTTTTTCGGAGCTTCATTCCTGTCTACATATAACAAGGACGTGCCTACAGCTAATTCCGTTAGAAGGGGTTCCTTTGTATCCGGCTCTACTCTAAGTTGAGTTGTTTTAACTACTTCTGTAAATAAGTCCTGGTAGAATGGCTTTCCAATAGAATCCTCATTCACGTATCCTTCCAACTTATCGCTAGTTCTAACTTTAACAAATCCATTCTTTGAAGTAGCGTCGTTATCTACGTACAGTAAAGCAGTTTCCTCTTCCAGTTCCGACAGAATAGAGCCCTTGGAATTGGGTTCTGATCTTAACTGTGTCGCTTTTATAATCTCCGTATATAGACTTGCGCCCCAGCCATAATTAATAACAACCCGGTTCGGTTCGGAATAGAAGCGATAGGACATATTCGAATGATTCCCTACAAAATCCAGGGCAAGGTATACCTTATCCGCAAATACCTTTACAATCTCAAAATCGGATTTTACTCTGGTGGAATTGAGTGTTTTCGTTACGGTATACTCCGAGCTTCCCACTTCCGCTCGAATAATTTCGGTAGGTGTGGTATAGGTTAGGATATTTTCCTTGCTGTCCCAATAAAATCTATGATTAAACTCATTTTTCACTATTTCATAATCAATATAAACCGTATCATCAAGGAACAATCCTTTTGATTCCTTTATTTCATCCCGAATCATCAGCATTACCTTCGAATCCTCCACCTGGTAATAATCCGTCAAGGACATGATTTCATTACTTGGTGTTAGTTTGTCCTTGATAAACAAACCCACTCCTATTAATATAATAAGAATTACAGTGGATAAACCAATGACTGTTATTCTAGATCTCCTATTCATAGAAACCTCCCTCTATCCTTCCCCATCAATTCTATAAACCATTATAGCATTATTTTTTATCATCGTCATTACTAAATTCGACTATTTGCACGTTTAAACCCCTGCAATGGATTGTATGGGTTCATTCCATTACAGGGGTTCTAAGTTTAAGGATTCATTTTACAAGATTATCCCAAAGAATGCATCTATCCTAGGTAAGCAGGTACATAAGAACACCGCAAAAGTATAGAGGGCTTTTTAAGTGTGTTTTGCATACACTAAGTAGATACTGTTGGAGATTTTGCGTGAAGGTTTGAAATTATTAGCTTTGATCCTATTTATTGCTTTCATACTATGTTTTGCTTTAATCCTATGTTTTGCTTTAATCCTATGTTTTGCTTTCATACTATGTTTTGTTTTAATACTATGTATTGCTTAATCCTATGTTTTGCCTGATTTTAGGTTATGAAACCCCGAGCAAGACTACTTCGAAGCTGCAGCGATATTTCGTTTTTGCTTATTATCGGATAAGAAGGCATTTGTGATATGTTATACTTATCCTTACCAGAAGCTCATCCTGCCTCAGGGCTCATTCCATTAATCAAGTAGCATCTGTAATAATCTTATGGTATTCCTTGAAGGTTCTGTGGGATCCGTTTCAAAAGGAATTGTATATATCTCTCTTTTTAAAGCTTTTCTTCTTCGGTCAAGTTCTTTTTTGGTAATACAGGGAAATACAGAAATCCAGGTTTCACTCCCAGGTATGCCCTGTATGGACTCAACAAGATGAAGATATCTCTTCCAGTTCCATTCCGATCGACCGCCAAGAATTATTATGGTATTGCATCTTAGAAATTCATTCTTAATTTGCTTAATATCAGATCCAAAATCTAAGATAAAGCTGTGATACTTTTCATTTAAAATCTCCGTTATTCTATGCTCTGGAACTGCCTTATAAAAGGTAATATTACCAAGAGAGAAGGAATGCACTTCCTCCTGGGACCATTGAAACGAACCTTGAATCAGGTCCAAATCACGGTTATTGTTACATTCGAGGTAGGCTGTTTTTCTGTTCAACTCATCCCCCAAGGTAGCAGCTAGAAGAAAAGCAGTATAAGTGGTCCCTGCTCCGGGATGTGCACCTACCATACCAATTACATCCCTGTTGTTATTTGACTGATGCTTCAATACCTTATTCATCAACATTGGCCTCTTACTCATCAACATTGGCATCTTATTCATCAAATCCTCTCCCTTAAGTAAGCTAACAATTAGGCAGAGGTTCTTGACCTCTTTCGCATCGTTTATTTTGCCTAAGCTCAATACGTACGGTATTATTATAGCTTTATCTGATATCTACCGGTTACTTCTTTAAATAATTCATATGTATCCTCGTGCATTGTTTTCTTAAAAGGATCCGGTTCATAGGGCAGCCGAAAACAATTCCATTGCTTCATGCTCTTTATTATATTTTGAAATTGCCTGCCGTCCAAGTAGTTAAATACGTATATAATATCTTTATATTCTGCTATCCGTTCCAGAACCTGTTCGGCATTCGCTAATTCCCAGTCTTTTGCACCTATTACAACGATTTTTATATCTGCATCTATGAAATCAGATAAATTAGTATCTGTGAGGACCCCATAATCCTCAATCATCACAGGGTAGTTTAATATCTCTACCCGTTCTAAGTAATCTCCTCCAAGCATGGGTATGCCCATAAATTCAAAGATCCCTTCCCTTATGGTCATTCCTTTATAACGCTTCCTAATCCTTCTTATGGCACCACTATTATTTTTCTCCTGATATAGACACTGGATATTACTTTTCTTATAGTAGCTACATAGACGGAAGGACAGATGAGTTACTCCTATTCTCTCTTGTGAACCTGCAATTGCAATTCGGATGGATACTTCTGCTTTTTTTTGCTCCTTTCGATTAATGAGTATGCCTGATAAATATTTTTTTAATTTGATTACAGATTCATATCGTTGGGAAGGATAAAACTTAAGGCAACGGTTAATAATCTTTTTCAGATGTTTTGGGCAATGTTCATCAAAGTCAATGGGAAGAAACCTGTCCCGGTCCATATTCCGTAGTTTGCCTGATACCATGTAGTACATCAGCATTCCAATGCCGTATACATCACTGCGTTCATCAAGCGTTCCATGGTTATACATCTCCGGAGCTGCATAGCCTCTTGTTCCACAATAGGATTTGAGGTTATCCACTTCATCTCGGTAGACTGCACTACCGAAATCAATCAGCTTTAAGGTATGTTCTGTGACGATAATGTTTTCTGGTTTTAGATCCAGATATAAAATTGGTCGTTCAATATTATGTAGGTAATGGATTAAATCGCAGATTTGAGTCGCGAAATGAATTATGATATTGTAGTCCGTCCTGTCCCTGGTCGAAACATAGTCCTTAAGAGTGGTTCCCTCAATATATTCTTCAATAATATAGGAAACATTCTCATCATCTTCAATATCATAAATTATAGGAATGCATGAATGCTTCAAAGATTTTAGTATTTGCGCTTCCTTTAGTTGAGAATTGTATAATGGATGACATTTATCAATACATTTGATTGCCCGATATGATTTTAACCGGAGGTGTTCTGCTAGATAAACCTTTGAGGTACCTCCCCTGCCAAGTTCCTTAATTATGCGGTATTTCTGAAACAAGATGTTTTTGTTGCCCTCACTCCTTTCTTTTTTATACAGTGCATCACATCCAATTTCATTATAACCATATATTGGAACAAGTTCAATATAAAGTTAATCGGTGGAATTAACAATTTTTTTGTTAGTTCTTGTATAATTTGACAGTGTCATATCTTGCAAAATCCTGTTGATATAGGCGTTTATTCATATAAAATTCATAACTAAGTCTATTGACTTATATTGTTTTTTAAATTATACTTTTTTTACACCAACTATTGATTTTAGTAATAACTAATAATCAATCCGATTAGTACAGAAAGGGGTGTACTATATGAAAATTGAAAAAGTCAGTGACAATCAAATCAGGTGTACCTTGAATAAAAGCGATTTAATCGATCGGGAGTTAAGAATCAGCGAACTGGCATATGGCACAGAAAAAGCAAAAGCTCTATTCCGCGATATGATTCAGCAAGCTTTCTATGAGTTCGGTTTTGAAGTAGATGATATTCCTTTAATGATTGAGGCTATCCCGGTATCTACCGAGTGTTTAGTTCTTGTAATAACCAAGGTTGAGGATCCCGATGAATTGGATACTCGTTTTTCCAAGTTCTCCTCCTTAACACCAAAGGAAGATTATGATGATAATGAGTCTGATGAGGATTCCTATGCCGATGAGATTATTAACAGCTTTGAACAGATAGATAATATATCCGATGACGCAGAAGAAAACTCCAAAGATTTATTGGCATCTGTAGATTCAGATAGTGATGATAAATCAAAGCTTCAAGTATCTGCAAATCTTACAAAGGTATTTTCCTTCCGTTCCTTGAAGGAAGTAACCCAGTTAGCTGATATTTTGATCGGATATTACAAAGGGACGAATACCTTATATAAGAATCCTTTGAATTCTGTATATTATTTGGTAATCAGTATCTCACAGCATACGCCTGAGGAATTTAACAAAATCTGCAACATTATAACTGAGTACGGTAAAGCAGAACGTTCTACCTATGCCAGCTCATCTTATTACGAGGAACATTTTGAAGTCATTGTGAGGAATCAAGCATTACAGATTCTCTCCGTAATGTAATATTTAAAATTATTTTTAAATGCACAAAAGGAGCGCTGATCCAGCGCTCCTTTACGTTTCAAATATTGATTATTCACCAATCTGTTCGAATATTCTGTCCATGAGCTCTTCCGGATCTAGTCCGTGAACCATAGCTGCCTCCTCAAGGGTTTCACCCTGTGCGGAAGGACATCCAAGACAATGCATACCGACATCAAGTAATACAGGAATAATATTTTGATCATAAGCAATTGCCTGAGCAATTGTCATGTCCTTAGTTATATTAGCCATAATAAAACCTCCTTAATCAAAAATATATAACGAATATCAACGAATGATATTTCCATTCTTAAGCTATATCAGCCTAGAAAATATTATATTCCAACCATAAGGAGTAGTCAAGGGATTAATTTATAATACTACCTATTGCATATTTGCTCTTATTGTATTAAAATGTAGTGGATTGTTTAATAAAGGAGGTTTTTTGATAATGGCATACACAATTAGTGAAGAATGCATCAGCTGCGGCGCATGTGCTAGCGATTGCCCTACAGATTCCATTACTGAAGGAGCAAGCCAGTACGAGATTAGCGCTGATACCTGCATCGATTGCGGTGCATGTGCAGATACTTGCCCTACAGGAGCTATCTCTGCATAATGAAATAGGAGTACATAAGGGGATAGCAATCCCCTTTACCTTGCACAATTCGAGGTTCGGAGGTTGAATTGAACGCTATAAGCATTTGCAATGCTTTCGACGTTCAAAGCGACCTCCATTCTTCTTTTTACCGGTAACTTAGTAATTGTGATACCTTAAAACTTGATCATTGTATTGAGAGTTCTATATATGTACCTTATTCTTTTTCATAAATTTTGATTTCTTTCTAGACTTCCCATCTAAGCTAACCGCTGCCATCATCCGACTTTTTTGATAGTCTCTCACGGTCGCATCAAATTTCTTATACCGCTCCTCTTCCTTCTCCTCCTGAAGCCTCATCAGAAAGCTCATTTCCTTTATAACCCCATCCGTAACATTTGTACTAATGTCCTCGGATAGTGTTGCGTTATTTTCTTTTAGTGCTTCCATTATTATATGGTTCATAATTGCTTTGAACTGCCCCACCTTATCGGAGGACTGTTCCTTTAATTCCGACTCAGTCTCACTGGTTATTAAGCTTGTCCCTCCTAGTGGAGATCGCTCCGCTGGTTCACCATGTTGAACTTGACCAATTTCCTCACCTTGCTGTACTTGATCAACTTGCTCCGCTTGCAGAACTTGACCAATTTCCTCATCTTGCAGTCTTTGATTAACTTCCTCAGATTGAAGAACTAGGTCCGCTTGCTCAGCATGTTGAACTTGGTCCACTTCCTCTGCTTGCTCATCCTTGCTTGCTTCCTCTGAAATCTCATCCTTTGTTTCCTCATTTATATCTTCATCTCTATACATATCAATCACCTTTCCGTTTAGTTCATCTCTTAGTCTGTTCATCGTATGGTCATCCAGTGAACTCACCTTATGTAAATTAGGTAATAATAGTTTTATCGCTTTCAATTGAAAGCCCTGATCCATCAGATGTTTAACTGTTTTTAGCCTCTCTATGTCAACATCCCTATAATAACGGTGTCCCATCTCATTTCTCTCGATTGGAAGCTCAAGCTTGTCTTGCCAATATCTGAGAACATGGTCTTTTACTTCAACTCGTTTCGAGACTTCTGAGATCATATACCTAACTTCATCCATTGCTTGTCCTCCCTGTTTGTGTAATTATTTTCCACTTTTTACATTATAACATAGCAAACTGCAAATGCAATATAATTGCCACATATTCCCATATAACTTGTCGACATAAAAAAAGGAAACCTCAAAGAAGTTTCCTCTTTTCTACAGTTTCTAAGATGAATCACATTATATTCCTTTTAAAATCTAATGATAAATGCAATATTATTTCTTTCATCAGAAGATATTTTAGATTTCATCTGCTACATATGTGTTTTTTTGATGCTTTTTCTCATAAGTACCCAGCAGATACATAAAGAAAGCAGCGATTATGGACAGCAAAAATGTGATTGGCCACACATTATTAACGCCATAACTAGCAATAAAACTACCCATCAAATATGGTGATATAGAACTTCCTGTACTCGTTATAATATGTATCATCGACTGAAATCTCCCTCGATGGGATGCCGGAGTATGATTCGCTATAAATACACCTACATTCGTGGCACTAACGATCTCACCGATGGTCCAAATAATCGTGGAAAACATAAATAGCCAAAATCCATTTACGAGATACAACATTCCAAAGCCGATTGCATAGAATACGCCAGCAATTGCTACATTGTATATCGATCGTATCCTTTTGGTCAGCATTGTGATAAAGGTTGTTAAGAAGATAACCACCAGACAATTCACCATATTGAAGGTGCCGTAAAACTTTGCCCCCTGCTCAGATCCAAATACCAGATTGGCCTTCAACGGAAGGCTAAACCCAGTCTGGGCGTAGACAAAGGAGTAGATTGTATTTAGCACCGCAAAGGTAAGAAGCAGAGGCCTTCGAATTAGGGCCGCCAGTAATCCTCCTGTTTCTGCCTTCTCACTTTCTCTCTCCCTCTCAATCCGGGATATGATTTCCTTGGTCGGGATTGTTTCCTTAACAAATACGATTAATAAGGTAATCGAAAGTAGTGTCGCAATAGCATCTCCAATAAAAAGCAGCTTCATATAGCTATTAAACAAAAAGCCTGCCACAATGGATCCAATTGCAGTACCAGCATTCATACCCAGATACAATAGGGAGAATGCTGCCTGTCGATTATCTGGCTGTGTCAGATCATTCATCATCGCACCATTTGCAGGATTAGCAATACTACGAAACAGGGAGGTGCCGATTAATAACCAGGGCACATACTGTATTGTAGTTGAATTACCAATGAGAAAGGCGCAGGGTAGAGTACAGCACGCGGAAAGGCCCATAAAGAAAACCATGATTTTCTTTCTTCCCATGACATCCGTAAGCTTTCCTCCAAGCAAAGATCCAGGGATTTGAAGGATGGCCGCCATCAGTAGATAAACTCCTACCTTCTCTTCTGTCATACCTACCTTATCGGTTAACAAAAGTGTCATAAAGGGAAACACAAAATTACCTATGGAATTCACAATTCGTGCAAAAAATATGATATATACACTTCTGGGCAGCCCCGTATAAGTTAAACCGATTCGTCTAATATTCATCATTATCTCTCTAAATTCGTAAATTTGGTGAACTGTGCCTGCCATCCTAGCTTAACTGTTCCGACTGGTCCATTTCTTTGTTTACCTATAATTATCTCAGAAACTCCTGGCTCCTCCGTATCATGATTGTAATAGTCATCTCGATAGATAAACATTACAACGTCGGCATCCTGCTCGATGGCTCCTGATTCTCTTAGGTCAGAAAGCATAGGTCTCTTATCCGGTCTCTGCTCAACGGCACGGCTTAGCTGTGACAGGGCAACGACAGGTACATTAATCTCCCTGGCCAGCGATTTTAAGGAACGAGATATTTCTGATATTTCTTGTTGTCTGGATTCTGCCCGCTTGCTACTACCGGACATTAACTGAAGGTAGTCAATGATAACCAGGCCAAGGTTCTTCTCTAGCTTGAGCTTTCTACATTTCGAACGGAGCTCTGTGACGGTAATTGCAGAAGTATCATCAATCACCAGATTCGAATTTCCTACAATTCTGGCACTTTCCATCAGATCCTGCCAATCCTCACCGGACAGACTACCGGTTCGTATGGATTGCGAATCCACCTTGGAGTTCATGGACAGGATACGCTTTACCAACTGATCCTGAGACATCTCCAAGCTAAACACAACGGTAGTGACGTTAGACTTTAAAGCCACATACTCTGCAATATTTAGAACAAAAGCTGTTTTACCCATGGAGGGTCTTGCAGCTATCAAAATCAAATCCGAGGGCTGAAGTCCAGCCATCTTATAATCCAAATCATAAAATCCGGTTGCTAAACCAGTAACACTGCCCTGATTCTTAGACGCCGCTTCAATACTATCTATCGTCCTTAAGACAACATCCTTTATATCCGTAAATTCCTTCGAACCCCTGGTTTGGACAATATTAAATATCTGCTTCTCTGTTTTCTCAAGGATTACATCCAGCTTTTCTTTATCTAGATAACAATCATTTGCGGTTTCTTCCGTTACCTTAATTAATCTACGGAGAACTGCTTTCTCCTTAACAATCTGTGCATAGTATCTTACGTTGGCAGAGGTAGGAACCGAGGTTACCAGGTCTCTGATAAATTCCAGGCTACAGATCTGCGCCGGAACATCCTTTTCCCTTAACCGGTCCTGTAAGGTAACCAAATCCACCGGTTTACCTTCATTAAACAGCTCCAACATCGTATCAAACAAAATACCATATTGCTGTTCATAGAAGTCATCACTGGTTATGATTTCCGAAGCAGCCAGTATAGCGTCTCGGTCCAAAATCATGGAACCTATAACGGATTGCTCTGCTTCGGCACTATGCGGTAGTATCTTCTTTATAAATGCCTCATCCATGGTTTTCCCCCTTGCTATACAATGTCATTTGGTAGTTGTGATCTCATGACAGTTTATATAGCCTCCACCTTAATCTTTAATTCGGCAGTAACCTGTGGGTGTAACTTTACCTGCACGGTAAAGGAGCCGGCACTCTTAATTGGATCCGCAAGAACCAGCTTCTTCTTATCGATATCGAGCCCAAACTGCTCCTTTAAGGCGGCAGAGATCTCCTTTGTTGATACAGAACCGAAGGTCTTACCGCCTTCTCCTGCTTTAATGCTGGCTTTCACCGTTAATGCTTCCAGTTTCTTACCAAAGGCCTGCGCTTCCTCCAGAATCTCCTTTTGTCTCTTCTCTTCTGAGGCTTTCTGTAGCTTCAGATCATTGAGGTTTAACTTGGTTGCCTCCAAGCCCAGCTTCTTAGGAAGAATAAAATTCCTTGCATAACCGTCATTTACCTTTACGATATCACCCTTTTTACCAAGGGATTTTACGTCTTGAATTAGTATAATTTCCATGTTGTTACTCCTCTCAAGGTGCTATTCTTATAGTTCTCCATTTTTAATCATATCCGCCAGGGTCATCTTCAACTTCATGATAGCTTCATGGATCGTGCAGTTCTCTAACTGAGAACCAGCAACACTCAAATGTCCGCCTCCACCTAGCTTTTCCATAATTATTTGAACATTGACCTCATCAATGGATCTGGCACTAATATATATCTTATTATTGTAATCAGTAAAAACGAAGGTTGCCTTAATATTTGTAATATTGAGCAGCTCATTGGCAATCTGTGCTCCCAGTACCGTCGGACTATCCACCTCTGTGCTGGCACAGACTGCGACTGCATAATGGTCCATATAAACTTCGGTGCTACTGATGGCATCTGCTTTTAACTTAAAGTCCGAAATCTCACTCCGGAAGGCTTTCCGAATACGAGTAACATCTGCTCCACTTCTACGAAGGAATGCAGCTGCCTCAAAAGTTCTGACTCCTGCTTTCGTCAGGAAGTTATTCGTGTCTATCATAATGCCAGCGTATAAAGCATCTGCTTCCGCGGGTTTTAGTCTCAGATTTCCTCCAATATACTGTAATATCTCTGCAACCATTTCCGAAGTTGAGGAGGCATAGGGCTCAATATAGGACAGAGCGGCATTATCGATTGCTTCATTGGTCTGTCTGTGGTGATCGAAGATAACAATCGTTTTGGCATAGTCCAGTAGGTCCGAACATTCCAGATAACTGGGTCGGTTAACATCAACTATGACTAGCAACGTATTAACATCCACTAATTCCCTTGCTTGCTCATTTTTCACAAACATATCCTCTTCATAATCCGAATTGCCTACAAATCGGTTCATCATCGGACGCAGAGAGGTGGTCACTTCATTGATTACAATATGAGCTTTCTTATTCAGGGTCTTTGCTATACGGTAAATGCCTATCGCGGATCCAAAGGAGTCCACATCCCCAATTTTATGCCCCATGATAACAATCTTGTCCTTCCCCTCAATAAATTCACGGAAGGCATGGGCTTTAACTCTAGCTTTCACCCTAGTGTTTTTCTCCACCTGGATACTCTTACCACCATAATAGGAGATCTTATCTCTGTCTTTGATTACGACCTGATCGCCACCCCTACCAAGAGCAAGATCAATGGCAGCTCTAGAATATTCATAACCTGTGGTATAGCTGTCCGCATTAACACCAAGGCCGATACTGATGGTTACAGCCATTTCATTTCCTATGTTAACATTCCTTACTTCCTCTAGGATTGAGAATTTGCTTGATTGAAGTACCGATAGGTATCTATGCTGGAATACAAAGATATACTTGTCCTTCTCCAGCTTCTTAATTACAGCGTCGATTCCTTGCATATATTTATTAATCTTACGATCAACCAATGCGGTAAGCAGAGAACGACGAACTTCATCGCTGCTTTCTAGTGCTTCCTCATAATTATCAATATATAACAGACCTAGGATTAGCTTCTGTTCCTTATTTTCACGAAGAAGAGTGACACTCTCCGTCTCATCAAATAGATACATAGCAATTAAAGCATTGTTGGTATCCCAGGAATTATCACCATCAGCAATGCTCCAATTAATGTCTTCATCAAAATTTGGCGCAATTATCTTACGAAGCAACACCTTATAATTCCGTTCCTTATAAGTAACATGAAGCACTTCGTCTCCTACGGAATTCGGAAGTGTTTCCAGAGTGATTTCAGGGAAAATGTTTGTAACAGAGCGCCTTACCAGTTTATGTTCATGAATGATATCATGGAATTCATCGTTACCCCATTGCAATCTTCCATCCACATCAAGAATTGCATAAGGGACCACCAACTCCTTTAATAGGCGTTTCTGTATTTGACCATAATCCATGGCATAACGTACTAGCTCTGTAGCAATTTTATGACGGTTTAAATAATATAAGGATAACGTCATAAGAAAATATGCCAATACACAGGCGGAAAGTATAAACCCTACTTCCTTGTTATAAAGATAAACACTTAAATTAACGATTAGCCAAAAACCGGTCAGAACAACAGGCCACATAAGATATCCTCTTAATGAACCATTTAATTTTATTTTTCTGCCCATAGTTTTACTCCTTCTATATATCCAATTCCCATATTTTTCCATCCATTGCCCATCATTTCACTATTTGATGATGTTTTAATACATTATAACATCAAAGTTAGGTAATTTAAAGAATAATTTAAAACATGGACGAAGAGCCACTACACCAGGACATGGCGCAGTGGCTCTTAAGGAGAACAAAGATGTATCTATTTGCTAATATATATTGTTATAGGGTTATCTCAATTTCTAATTAAGTAATCGAAAGCACCCAAGGCTGCATTGGCTCCAGAGCCCATGGATATTATTATTTGCTTGTAAGGACTCGTGGTACAGTCTCCAGCTGCAAATACTCCGGGAAGAGTTGTGGCATTATGGTTATCTACTAGGATTTCACCCATACGATTTCTCTCCACAACATCACCCAACCAATCTGTATTTGGTACAAGCCCAATCTGGACAAATACTCCCTGTAATTCAATCTTCTTCTCAATACCGGTATCTCGATCCATATAGATAATACCATTTACTTTATCCATGCCAGTAATTTCTTTTGTTTGAACATTCTTTAGCACTGTGACATTGGGAAGACTATATAACCGCTCCTGAAGAACCGAATCTGCCTTCAACTCAGGCATAAACTCCAGAACTGTAACATGCTTAACGATACCTGCCAAATCGATGGCTGCCTCTATACCAGAGTTCCCGCCTCCAATTACGGCGATGGATTTCCCCTTAAATATTGGGCCATCACAATGGGGGCAATAAGCCACACCCTTATTCTTAAATTCTTGCTCTCCCGGTACGCCGACATTTCTCCAACGGGCACCAGTAGATAGAATAACGGTTTTGCTCTTAATAATCGCTCCATTTTCTAATTCTACTTCAATTAATTCTTTCTTTTCAATGCGTTTTGCCCGCTGTGGCGACATAATATCAACATCATAATTCTTAACATGCTCTTCTAAGCTTGCGGCTAGCTTGGGACCTTCGATGTATTTTACGCTGATGAAGTTTTCAATACCCATAGTATCTCTAACCTGGCCTCCGAACCGTTCTGCTATGATACCGGTGCGTATTCCTTTGCGAGCAGCATAGATCGCAGCACTAGATCCAGCCGGTCCACCACCGATGACTAGAACATCAAAGGGTTCCTTGGTCTCGTATTCGGACTTATCCGGGGCTACGTCGAGTTTCACTAGGATCTCTTCCAGCGTCATACGGCCGCTACCAAAGAATTCTCCATTCCTATAGATAGAGGGTACTGCCATGATATCCTTGCTTTCTACCTCTTCCTTAAATGCCGCCCCATCAACCATAGTATGGGATATATTCGGATTGAGAACGCTCATAATATTTAGAGCTTGAACCACCTCAGGGCAGTTATGGCAGCTTAAACTAATGTAAGTCACAAAATCGTGTTTATCTTTTATCTGCTTGACTTGAGCAATCAGCTTATCTTCTATCTTTGGAGCTCTACCACTAACCTGTAGAAGCGCCAGAACCAAAGAAGTGAACTCGTGACCTAAGGGGATTCCAGCAAAAGTAATGCCAGTGTCTTCCTCCAGCCGGTTTATACAAAAGCTCGGTGTTCTAGGAAGCTCAGCCTGCTCTACCTTGATGTGCTCTGACATGGCTGCCAGCTCCTCAACCAGTGCAAGCATATCCTTAGACACAGAATCTGATCCTGTACTAACTGTAATCCGAATATCATTCTCCATTAGCTTAAGATACTCAGCCAGTTGATTTTTAATCTCTGTATCAAGTATCATTCTATCCGCTCCTTAAATTTTGCCTACAAGGTCAAGACTGGGCTTTAAGGTTGCAGCGCCTTCCTTCCACTTTGCAGGACATACTTCATTCGGGTTCTTTCTAACATACTGGGCCGCTTTAATCTTACTAACTAAGATATCAGCATCTCTTCCGATATTTCCAGCATTAATCTCTACTGACTGAATCACACCATCAGGATCGATAATGAAGGTACCACGATCTGCCTGACCCTCTTCTTCAATGAGTACATCAAAGTTACGGCTTAAGGTGTGAGAGGGATCACCGATCATGATGTAAGTAATCTTACCAATTGCTTCTGAACTGTCATGCCATGCCTTATGAGTAAAATGTGTATCGGTTGAAACAGAGTACACTTCTACTCCTAATTGTTTCAGAGCATCATAATTATTCTGTAAATCCTCTAGCTCCGTCGGACACACGAAAGTGAAATCGGCCGGGTAAAAGCAGACAACACTCCATTTACCTCTGAAATCCTCGTCTGTAACCTGAATAAACGTTCCGTTTTGATACGCATTTGCCTTAAAGGGTTTTACTTGAGTTCCAACTAATGACATAATAAATACCTCCTGAATTTTGAATTTAATTATTTTAAGTATTACATAATATTAAGTTTCTTAATGAGAATAGTAATCATTTCTGTTATTATCATATATAACTTGTTTATTAATGTCAAGAGGTTAAATTATTTTTAATTATAAACTTGGTTTTGATGTCTAGGTTTTTTACTTAAAGCTAAAGCACTGGGGACACACCTGCGGAAAGGTGGTTAATTATATCTGCGATACAAAAAGACCGTTACACAACCTGAGGTTACATAACGGCCTTTATAAACTTATATTCAATTTAGTAGAAGTAAGAAACATCATTCATCCCACTTTTTAGGCATTAGTGATCAAGGGAAGCCGGTAGAGAAAACATTCACTCTCTACTTAGCTGTTTCAAGCACATACCGTATCTCTTGATAAGGCGTATCTAGTGGCCAATATTTCATTTTAATATTATTTTCAGCATGAAAAATATAAGCACATATTATGTCTTTCTTATACCTCCATACTTCGGCTCTAAGTTGATCATTTAAACCTGTTTGCCTTAATATGTAATCATATTTAACCATCTCTTTACCTTTGTATTTAATTGGATTAAGTCCAATTTTTTTTGAGGCGTTGATTTGCATGATAGTTATTTCTCTCTCTAAAAATTCATTGTTCAAAAAAGTAGAGTCACCAGACCTTCTACCATCCAATACTTCCCATCCATATTTCTCTAAAAGTTGTTTATTTTTTAGGTTTGGGTAATATGAGTAAAATAAGTATAAAAATGCTGATAAGAAAAAAATTATCATTGTAACGACCAACGTTATACAAATTTTATTTCTTTTTGATACTGTCATAGGGTATTCTCTTCGCCTTCTTTATTTATATATAAGTTATATTCTATTAGGTAAATATTTAATGGATTTAATAAATTCATATTTAATTTGTGCTTATTATAATGTTTGTTGCAGCTGTAGTTGATATATTATGTGGTCTTTCAAAATAATATATTGTATAATGTATATTTTTTACTCTATAATTTTATATCATCTTTCCATATTTTACAATATAAACTCTGATTTTTAAAAGCCAGTACAAATTCCATACAGATGCTTAATTTTAATGTTATCCTTATTCTAATATATCTATGCTCCCCAAGCCTTTTTTTTAATATTACGTCAGGATTAGTATGAATTTTCTTTGTAGTTTCCTCACTACTATGTCCAGGAATGCAGAAATTCTAAGTTCAACGTATGTTTTTCTATCATTCCTGAGTTGTAAAAGTAGTATTTCAATTAAAAAAGCCACTACACAACCCTAAAGTCATGTAACGGCAATTTTCATTTTCTTATGCAAGGTGTTAAAAGTCGTATATATCGGCTTTCGTAACCTCAAAACCCCAGTAAAATAGGGGCTTAATCCATTGTGTAAGGCATTAAAGCGATATGTCGAGACATATTGCTCAAAAAAATTAGTCCATTGTATACGGCATGAGTGCGATATGTCTTGAACGCTTAACAGCTAC
>CAYMLE010000032.1:0-22051 GCA_964391115.1 uncultured Herbinix sp.
CAATGCCATTGAGAAGGCCCAGAAGAAGATTGAAGGAAATAACTATGGTATTCGTAAGAATCTATTAGAGTATGATCAGGTCAATAATGAGCAACGTGAGATTATCTATGCTCAGAGACGAAGAGTTCTGGACGGTGAAAGCATGAGGGATACCATCTATCGTATGATTACTGATACGGTGGAGGAATATGTGAATGGTAGCATCAGCGATGATCAGGGTCCAGAGGATTGGAATCTTGAGGAATTGAGTGGTATGCTTTTGCCAATCATTCCCTTAGATAGCATTGAATTAGCGATACAAAAGAATAAAATCACAAAGAAAAATGATCTAGTCCAACAATTGAAAGAAGATGCGGTTAAGCTCTATGAAGCGAAAGAAGCGGAGTTCCCTGAAAGTGAACATTTGAGGGAAATTGAGCGGGTTATCTTATTAAAGGTAATTGATCGTAAATGGATGGATCATATTGACGATATGGATCAGCTACGTCAGGGTATTGGTTTACAGGCTTATGGTCAACGTCAGCCAATTGTTGAGTATAAATTCCAGGGCTTTGAGATGTTTGATTCTATGATAGCAGCCATTCGTGAGGATACAATTAAGGCCCTGATGCATGTACGCATTGAGCAGAAGGTTGAGAGGGAGCAGGTTGCTAAGGTAACGGGAACGAACCGAGATGATACCGTAGCGAATGCCCCAATTAAGAGAACCAGCAAGAAGATACAACCGAATGATCCTTGTGCTTGTGGTAGTGGAAGAAAGCATAAGCATTGTTGTGGAAGAAACGCATAAGAAAACAAAATAGTGCATTTATATACAAAAATAGTTGCATTTTTATAAATGGTATTATATAATTCGGAAAGAGGTGATTAGGTGGTTGAATTAGATCAATACAAATATACTCTTGGAACCTATGAGAAGCCGCTGATTGAAGTGGGGGATTCACTTTGACCTCGCTAATAAGGAGCAGAGGATAAGTGAAATAAACCAAACCATGGAGGAGCCAGGCTTTTGGGATGATGCTGACAGAGCACAGAAGCTCATGCGAGAGTTAAAGAACCTTAAGGATACCGTGGAAGAATATGCCCATCTTAAATCGAGGTATGAAGATGTTGAAACTTTAATTCAGATGGGATATGAAGAGAATGATGAATCTCTCTTACCAGAGATAGAAGAAACGTTGAACCTGTTTATAGTAGATATGGAGGATCTCCGTCTTAAAACTCTTCTATCTGAGGAATATGATAAATATGATGCCATCCTTACACTTCATGCAGGTGCAGGTGGAACAGAAAGCTGCGATTGGGCTAATATGTTATTTCGTATGTATCAAAGATGGGCCGATAAGAGAGGCTTTACAACGGAAGTCATCGATTTTCTGGATGGAGAAGAGGCAGGACTTAAATCGGTTACTCTGCAGATAAGTGGTGAGAATGCTTACGGTTATCTCAAGTCAGAACGTGGAGTGCACCGTCTGGTCCGAATTTCGCCCTTTAACGCTGCCGGCAAGAGACAGACCTCCTTTGTATCCTGTGATGTCATGCCAGACATCGAAGAGGATACAGGTATAGAAATTGATGATAAAGATCTAAGGATAGACACCTATCATTCCAGTGGCGCAGGTGGCCAGCATGTTAATAAAACTTCATCTGCGATCCGTATTACCCATTTACCAACGAATATCGTAGTACAATGTCAGAATGAAAGATCTCAGCTTCAAAATAAGGATAAGGCGATGCAGATGTTAAAGGCAAAGTTATATCTTATGAAACAGCAGGAGAATCTTGAGAAAATATCAGGCATTCGAGGAGAGATAAAGGAAATTGGCTGGGGCAACCAGATTCGTTCCTATGTATTACAGCCCTATACGATGGTAAAGGACCATAGAACAAATGAGGAAATAGGTAATGCTACAAGTGTTTTAGATGGCAATCTAGATCCATTTATAAATGCATACTTGAAGTGGACTGCCCAAAAGGGTCAGCCAGAGTAAAGAACCCTATGAGGAGGAAGAGCTATGGTAAATACGAAGCAGGCGGTATTCTATCTCGAAGATGAAGTATATGGGATGGATATTATGGATGTTAAGACGATTGAGAAACCAATCGTTGTGGAGCAGATAGCGAATGCCCCTAAGAACATGAAAGGCATCATCCGACTAAGAGGCGATGTGATACCAGTATATAGTTTAAGAAGTAAATTTGGGTTACCAGCGAAGCAGCCGGACCAGGATGTTAGACTATTGATAACGAATTCAAACGGTATTCAGATTGCTTATGAAGTGGATAAGATGCAAGGCATCGCGAATACAGATCTTGAACAGATGATTGAGGTTCCGTCCATCATGAAAAGCAAGAATACTACTTATATGAAGAATATTTTTAATCTGGATGGCCGTCTTATCGTTCTTCTAGATAAGGATGGGATATTGACCAAGGAAGAAGAGGAACAGTTAAAGAAACTTCCGAAGAGTCGATAGAAGGCGCCAGGATATGAAACGCCTATATAACGAGTATAGGACGCCAAATGTAATGCGTTTTGGAATAGTGGAGGATAATATGAAAAAAAGAATGATTGGTCTCATGGTTGGAACCATGATGCTTACTGGTTTGTTAACCGGATGTGGCAAAGATAATAAAGATACCCTAATCGTAGGTACGGAGGCAGGTTTCGCTCCTTACGAATATATGAAGGGCGATGAAATTGTAGGAATAGATATGGATATAGCACAAGCAATCGCTGACCATATGGGGAAGAAGCTTGAAATTAAGAATATGGAATTCGAAGGCGCCCTGCAGGCAGTTCAGAGCGGAACGGTAGATTTTGTTGCTGCCGGTGTATCCGTTGATGAAGAACGTCTAAAGGTAATGGACTTTTCCGTTGATTATGTAAATTCCACTGAAGTTGTAGTAGTTAACAAGGCGAACCCCACAGTAGCAAGTGTTGATGATCTTGCAGGTAAAGTGGTTGGTGTTCAGCAAGGTAATATTGCTGATTTCCATGTAGAAGAAAATATTGAAGCTAAGGAAATTAAACGATATACAAAGTTTGCACAGGCTGCTGAGGATCTTAAGAATGGTAGACTGGATTGTATTGTTATGGATCAGTTCCCAGCTGAGGATATGGTTGAAGCAAACCCTGAGCTGACAATCCTGGATGGTGTGTTATTTGAGGATAAGTATGCGATCGCAGTAAAAAAGGGTAATAAGGAACTGTTAGATGATATTAATACAGTCATCAATAAGTTAAAAGCCGATGGCAAAATCGATGAATTTACCACGAACCATACAAGCAAATAATAAAACCGGTGCCATTGGTACCGAAAGATATCATAGGGGCTGTTATCTTTACGGAGACAGCCCCATATTTTTCGCGAAGGCAAAGCGAGCAGTCACCAAGCTTGCTTGGATGATGCGAGCGCGCCCGCGACCTATGACATGCGAAGTATGTTGTAGGCAAATTAAAATGGACCTGGAGCATCCAGGGCTAGGCAGATAGGAGGTAAAAACTTGGAGAGATTTATCTTGTGGATAGAATATACATTTAGAGCACTCCAGCAGGGACTTATCGATTGGACTTCCAACTTGTATCAATCCTTTTATAATGCCTTGATACCGGATCAAAGATACTTGGCTTATCTCGATGGCCTAATGGTTACAATCATGATTTCCCTATTGGCAATCATATTGGGTACTGTCATCGGCATCGTAGTTGCAATTATTAAGGTTACATCGATGAACACCGGTAAACGCTGGTTAGCATCCTTATGTAATATCTATATTAATATTATCCGTGGGACACCATTGATGGTACAGCTGTTAATCATTTATAATCTTGTATTTAACTCTAGAAATACCAGTGAACTACTGGTTGGTGCAGTTTGTTTTGGTATAAATTCTGGAGCTTATGTGGCAGAGATTATCCGTGCAGGTATAGAATCGATTGATAAAGGTCAGATGGAAGCAGGTCGTTCCCTGGGACTCAATTACTTCAAGACAATGAGATTGATTATAATGCCCCAGGCAATAAAGAATATTTTACCCACATTAGGTAATGAGTTTATTACCTTAATAAAGGAAACCAGTGTCGCTGGCGTTATTGCCGTTACAGACCTGACAAAGGCTGCACAATATGTAGGATCCAGAACTTGGGTTATCCTACCGCCATTAATTATTGCGGCAATCTGTTATCTGGTTATGGTTATGGGCTTGTCGAAGCTGTTATCCGCATTTGAAAGGAGGCTGGCTAGAGGTGATCGTAACTAAGAATCTGAAAAAAGCCTTTGGAGATCATATGGTTCTCAATGGCATTGATGAAACGATTCAAAAAGGGGAAAAAGTCGTGGTAATCGGCCCCTCTGGGTCCGGCAAATCCACTTTTTTACGGTGTTTAAATTTACTTGAGACTCCAACCGAAGGTGAGATCTGGTTTGAAGATCAAAACATTACGGACAAAAAGGTTGATATTAACATCATACGTAGTAAGATGGGAATGGTGTTTCAACAGTTCAATCTATTTCCCCATTTATCAGTAAGAGAAAATATTACACTTGCACCGGTCAGACTTGGTCTTATGAACAAGGAGGAGGCTGACCAGAAGGCAATGGAACTTCTAAAGCGAATCGGACTTACAGAAAAGTCAGAAGCTTATCCGAATCAGCTATCCGGAGGTCAAAAACAAAGAATTGCAATTATCCGTTCCTTGGCTATGAATCCTGAGGTTATGCTATTCGATGAGCCTACCTCGGCCTTAGACCCTGAGATGGTTGGAGAGGTATTGGATCTTATGGTACAACTAGCAGATGAGGGTATGACTATGGTGGTTGTAACTCATGAGATGAGATTTGCTAAGAAGGTAGCCAATAGAGTCTTATTTATGGATGAAGGAAAGATCGTAGAGCAAAATACTCCGATCGAATTCTTTGACAATCCAAAACATCCACGACTGCAAGAATTCTTATCAAAGATTTTGTAACATAACACCATATTTATTATAAAAATACATGATGCATTAATAATAATGCAAAAATAGTATCGTTTTATCCTATTAATAAGAAATGGATCAATTCCTAATAAGCGAACTACAAGATAAGGCGGTATAATGCATAGAAAGCCTAGCAGAACACATTTACCAGCTTTTATTAGTGGGTTCATGAGCCGGAGAAACCATGGGAGATTGGTTTCTCCGGTTTATTTTTATACAAAAAAGCACCTAATAATTATACGAAATTTGGCAGAAGTAACAAATCGACACAATATTCGATTTGTCTGGGAAAATTGGTATTGCATTATGCATAAATATGTGGTAACATTTCTTTCTATGAAAGACAATTGTATTTGAGTTACATACAACCGAATATTATGAAGCATTTATGATATAAAATAGATTATTGAAACAATAGATATCTTCAGGGGGTTGGTATATATGAATGGAGAACAGTATTATCTTGTAAGAAAAAAAGCAGTACCAGAAGTACTATTAAAGGTTGTTGAAGCAAAAAGGCTGTTGGATTCACAAAATGCGATAACGGTACAGGAAGCGACCGATGCTGTGGAAATCAGCAGGAGTTCATTTTATAAATACAGAGATGATATTTATCCCTTTTATGAAAATACCAGAGGAAAGACCATAACCTTTATGATTCAGATGGATGATAAGCCCGGACTCTTATCTAGGGTGTTAAATCAGGTAGCAAGAAGTGAAGCGAATATTCTGACCATACATCAAAGTATACCAGTTAATGGAATCGCTTTATTAACCTTAAGTGTAGAAATATTACCGCAGACGGAAAGTGCTTCTACCTTTATAGAGACAATAGAAGCTATGGATGGTATTCATTATGTGAAGATATTAGCAAGAGAATAAACAACTGTTATAAGACAGATTGAATATATCAACATGCAATGTAACAGCTATGAATGGAGGATGTAAAATGATAAATATTGCAGTCTTAGGATATGGAACCATAGGTTCTGGTGTTGTAGAGGTTCTGAGTACGAATGGAGAAAGCATTGCAAAAAGAGCCGGAGACAAGATACGAGTTAAATATGTACTTGATCTTAGGGAGTTTCCTGGGAATCCGATCATGGAGATCCTTGTTCACGATGTGAATATCGTACTTAACGATCCTGAGGTAAAGGTCGTAGTAGAAGTTATGGGTGGCGTTGAACCAGCCTATTCCTTTGTTAAAGCGGCATTATTGAAAGGGAAGAGCGTTGTTACCTCCAACAAGGAATTGGTGGCAAAGCATGGTGCAGAGCTTCTGAAAATAGCGAAGGAGAATAATCTTAACTTCCTGTTTGAGGCCAGTGTTGGTGGTGGTATCCCCATTATCAGACCTCTAAATCAATCCCTGACAGCAGATGAAATTGTTGAGATAACCGGTATTCTTAATGGTACTACAAACTATATCCTAACAAAAATGAGTGATGAAGGCTTGGATTTCGAATCCTCCTTAAAAAATGCACAGGATATGGGATATGCAGAGCGTAATCCAGCTGCAGACGTGGAAGGCCAGGATTCATGTAGAAAGATAGCAATTCTATCCTCTCTTGCATTTGGCATGCAGGTGGATTTTGAAGATATCTATACAGAGGGTATTACCAAAATAACGGATATCGATATCAGGTACGCGAAGGTAATGGGTGCCAGAATTAAATTATTTGCTTCGAGCATTCGGGAAAATGAAAACAGTGTGTATGCTATGGTGGCGCCGATGATGATAAAATCCAACCATCCACTGTATAGCGTAAATGACGTATTTAATGGCATCTTTGTCCGTGGTAATGTTATTGGCGACGTTATGTTTTATGGAAGCGGGGCCGGGAAACTACCGACGGCCAGTGCTGTAGTGGCTGACGTTGTCGATGCTGCGAAACATGTTGGAACCAATATCTGGACTATCTGGAGCAGCAAAAAGCTGGAGTTGACCGATATCAACAAGGTGAAGCATAGATTCTTCCTACGACTTGAGGGCAATAACAATGAGGTTAAGGATACTGTCCGCGATATCTTTGGTGAAGTAGAGGAGATAAATGCGGGAATTAATGAGGAGTTTGCCTTCCTTACCCCTGTAATTACGGAGCAGGAAATGAAAGAAAAGACAGGTAAATTATCAAATATATTAAGTATGATTCGTGTAAGGTTTTGTATTAATTGAATTTTATTGCGGGTGGGTTGGGCTTTGCGGGGTTACCGTTTGGTGGACCCAGGCAAAGCCGAACGCACTTAGTGAAATGTGAGCTACAAAAACATAAATGGTTTGACCTGTGTGATATATAAAGTATATCTAAATGATTAATAAGAAAGGGAGCATTTGTATGAAATATATTGTTGTTCTAGGAGATGGAATGGCCGATGAGCCATTATCTGAGTTGGGTAATAAAACCCCTCTAATGGCTGCTGCTACTCCGCAGATGGATCAACTTGCCCCATTATCGGAATTAGGAATGGTGTATACGATACCAGAGAATATGAAACCCGGCAGTGACACGGCAAATCTTTCCGTCTTGGGTTATAACCCTAAACTTTACTATACGGGTCGATCTCCTTTGGAAGCCTTAAGTATAGGCGTGGATATGAAGGAAACCGACATCGCCATTCGTTGTAATATTGTTACCCTATCCGATGATGACAAACCCTACGAAGAGAAAATCATCTTGGATCACAGCTCCAGTGAGATAGACACGGAGGATGCCAAAGTTTTACTAGAGGCGGTTCGTAAGGAGCTTGAGACGGATATCTATAAGTTTTACCTAGGAACCAGCTATCGCCATTTAACGATATGGGATAAGGGTGAGGTAGTAGAGTTGGCTCAGCCCCATGATATATTAGAACGAGTCATAGGGGAGTATCTTCCTGAGGATAAAATCCTACGGGAGATGATGAAGCGAAGCTATGATATTCTGAATAAGCATCCCCTGAATGAGGAGAGAAAAGCAAAGGGACTGAATAAGGCAAATTCAATCTGGTTCTGGGGTGCAGGTACAAGACCGGCCTTAACCTCTTTTCAAGAGAAGAATCATAAGAGGGGGGCTATGATATCTGCTGTAGACCTATTAAAGGGAATTGCAGTGGGCGCTGAGATGAAGGTCATTGAAGTGCCGGGCGCCAATGGCACCTTACATACGAATTATGAAGGAAAAGCAATGGCAGCAGTTAAGGTCTTAGTGGATGAGGATTATGATTTTGTATATATACATATAGAAGCTCCGGATGAAATGGGTCATCAAGGAAATGTAAAGAATAAGGTGCAGGCAATTGAATACCTAGATCAAAGAGTGATACGTGTAGTCGTGGAGGAGATGAAGAAAGCGAACGTTGATTATCGAATGCTGATTATGCCAGATCATCCAACCCCGATTCGCTGTAGAACCCATACCAGCGACCCGGTACCTTATCTACTCTATGATAGTACCAGAAAGCAATCGAATACTTGGCTTTATAATGAAGCAGAGGGTATCCGTAGTGGCAATGCTGTAAGAGACGGATATAATATTATTAACAAACTTTTTGAACTATAAAGTACACGGATAAAGTAAGATACCGGAAACAAGAATGTGGGAGGCAGCTATGTTAATAGTAAAGAAATTTGGCGGATCGTCCGTAGCCGATAAAGAGAGGATATTTAATGTTGCCGGAAGGATTATGGAGGACTATCGCAAGGGCAACGAGATTGTAGTGGTATTATCCGCCATGGGAAAGCAGACCGATCTGCTCTTAGCCCAGGCAAGAGATATAAACCCAAATCCCTCTAAGAGGGAATTGGATATGCTTATGACTACCGGAGAGCAGATTTCGGTATCGATGATGGCGATGGCTCTGGATGCCCTGGGGATTCCAGCTATCTCATTGAATGCGTATCAGGTAGCGATGCATACAACCTCTGTGTATGGAAATTCACGATTAAAAAGAATAGATTCAGAACGAATCAGAAACGAGTTAGAGAACAAGAGAGTCGTTCTGGTAACCGGATTCCAGGGTGTTAACAAATATGATGACTATACCACGCTTGGTCGTGGCGGCTCAGATACAACAGCCGTTGCTCTAGCAGCAGTCCTGCATGCAGATGCCTGTGAGATCTATACGGATGTAGATGGAATATATACAGCGGATCCTAGGATTGTAAAGGACGCCAAAAAGCTAGAGGAGATTACCTACGATGAGATGCTTGAGCTGGCATCCCTAGGTGCCGGGGTACTTCACAATCGTTCCGTTGAAATGGCTAAAAAGTATGGGGTACAATTGGTGGTTCGTTCTAGCTTGAATAAATCAGAAGGTACAGTGGTTAAGGAGGAAATTAAAATGGAAAAAATGCTTGTTAGCGGCGTGGCATCCGATAAAAACACAGCACGTATCGCTGTGATTGGTTTAGAGGATCAACCTGGGGTAGCCTTTAAATTATTTAATCATCTGGCTAGGCATAACGTAAATGTTGATATCATCCTACAATCCGTCGGAAGAGATGGAACAAAGGACATTAGCTTCACCGTTAAGGGCGATGATCTTGAGGAAGCAGTGGCTGTTATTGAAAGACATCGAGAGGGCAGTTTAAAATGTCAGAAGGTCGATGTGGAACGTGGTGTGGCTAAGGTCTCCATCGTCGGTGCCGGAATGATGACCAACGCAGGGGTTGCTGCGAAGATGTTTGAAGCTCTTTATGATGTCGGAGTAAACATTAAGATGATTTCTACCTCGGAGATTCGAGTCACGGTATTGATTGATGAAATCCATGTAGAGAAGGCGATGAATGCGGTACACGAGAAATTCCTACTATCTCAGCTATAAATCATATCTTTATATATTAATGAGATAAATTGTTTCAATAAAATTTTTGCAATGTATTTGGTATTCGCATACTAATGTTTTGCCCATAAATCCCTTACTTTTTGAAGTTTGGGATTTATTTTTATTGTCAAAAAGTAGAACGGTGCCTTAGAAAGCTTGAATGTTTATCACATAGATTTTTATAAGAATGGCGTGTGGTTATTAATCCATAAAGACCGTTTGCCGCCTCACATTTATTGCGACAGCCCCAGTTTATAATAATCCAGACCGAAAAATAGTATCATATAGAAAGGTCTATTATTGATTTTCATATTCCTGAATGGTATGATAAGGATATTGTGGAAAAACGAAATAAGGGATTATTTCCGGCTGATATTTCGATAAGGAGAATAGAATGGACATATTAAAACAATTAAAAGAAGAACTGGGTATACGACTGGAGCAGGTAGAAGCTACTGTTAAGCTGATCGATGAGGGGAATACCATTCCCTTCATAGCCAGGTATCGTAAGGAAGTAACTGGATCTCTAGATGACGAACAGTTACGTAATCTTCATGAGAGACTATTGTACCTTAGAAATCTGGAAGATAAGAAAAACCAAGTGTTGGGCAGTATAGAGGAACAGGGAAAACTGACCGCGGAGTTGAAAGCACAGATTTTGGCAGCAACAACTCTAGTAGTAGTGGAAGATTTATATCGACCCTACCGCCCAAAGAGAAGAACCAGAGCAACGATCGCGAAAGAAAAAGGGCTGGATGGTCTTGCTGCTGAATTGAAGGCTCAGGAGACGAATGAGCCACTCGCTGAACTGGCTAAGGCGTATCTGTCAGAGGAGAAGGAAGTTCATACAGTAGAGGAAGCGATTGCCGGTGCTATGGATATTTTGGCAGAGGATGTTTCGGACCAAGCAGAATACCGTAGCTATATTCGTGATGTGACGATAAAGGAAGGCAAAGTAAGCTCCACTGCTAAGGATGAAAAAGCAGAGTCCGTCTATGAGATGTATTATAACTTCGAAGAGGCCATTGATAAAATGGCAGGGCATAGGATACTGGCAATTAATCGTGGTGAGAAGGAAAAGATTCTCACGGTTAAAATCCTAGCACCAGAGGAGAGAATTCTACGATATCTGGAAACCAAGATTATACTTAAGGATAATCCCAATACGAGTGATTACTTAAAGGCAACGATAGAAGACAGCTACAAGAGACTTATTGCGCCAGCCATTGAAAGAGAGATTCGGAATGAATTAACGGAAAAGGCAGAGGATGGAGCGATCAAGGTATTTGGTAAGAACCTTGTACAACTACTTATGCAGCCGCCGATTGCTGGACAGGTGGTTCTGGGCTGGGATCCTGCTTTTCGTACCGGTTGTAAGCTGGCTGTTGTAGATAGCACTGGTAAGGTACTAGATACGATCGTTATATATCCGACGGCACCTCAGAACAAGGTGGAAGAGGCAAAGCGAATCGTAAATAAGCTCATTGATAAATACAATATCACTCTGATATCGGTTGGAAATGGTACGGCTTCCAGAGAATCAGAGCTTGTGATTGTAGATTTAATTAAAGAAATCAATAAACCCATCCGCTATATTATTGTTAATGAAGCCGGTGCATCGGTTTATTCTGCTAGTAAGCTGGCAACCGAGGAATTTCCTAACTTTGACGTTGGGCAAAGAAGTGCCGCATCGATAGCCAGAAGACTTCAGGATCCCCTGGCAGAGCTGGTTAAAATCGATCCTAAATCCATAGGTGTGGGTCAATATCAGCATGATATGAACCAGAAGAAATTAGATGAGGCTTTGAACGGTGTAGTAGAGGATTGTGTAAATAAAGTGGGTGTTGATTTAAACACCGCATCGGTTTCTCTCCTTGAATATGTATCCGGTATTAATAAGACCATAGCTAAAAATATTGTGGCGTTTAGGGAAGCGAATGGAAGATTTCTAAATCGGAAGCAACTTTTAAAGGTCTCTAAGCTAGGACCAAAGGCATTTGAGCAGTGTGCCGGGTTCTTGAGAATTATGAATGGGGACAACCTCTTAGATGCAACCGGTGTCCATCCTGAATCCTATGAGGCAACGATTACATTATTAGAAAAGCTTGGTTTAACTCTGGAGGATATCAAGGAAATACAGGCAAAAGCAGTTAAGAATAAAATTGTGGGCAGCAGAACTTCAGAAGCCAAAACAGCGGCAAGACCAGTAAAGCAAGCAGACAGGAAATCCACGATAACCGTAAAGAATCAAGATACTGCCTTTGCAAAAGCATTGGCGGCTGCTGTAAGCCAATCACCTGAGGTACCGTCCCAGGATACTACCAAGGACAGAGTTCAATCTACAACCGCTACGATGGAACCCATGGAGTACTCAATGCTTGATAAGAGAATAAAAGATAGAACAAAGCTAGCGAAGGAGTTAAACATCGGTGAAATCACTCTGACGGATATCGTTAAGGAGCTAGAGAAGCCTGGAAGAGACCCAAGAGACGAGATGCCGAAACCTATTCTTAGAACCGATGTCCTTGATATGAAGGATCTTAAGGAAGGGATGATATTAAAAGGTACCGTTCGAAATGTAATTGACTTTGGTGCCTTCGTAGATATCGGAGTTCATCAAGATGGACTTGTGCATATATCTCAGTTATCCAACAAAAAGTTCGTAAAGCATCCATTGGATGTGGTTAGTGTTGGAGACGTCGTAGAGGTAAAAGTTTTAAGTGTAGATCTGGCTAAAAAGAGGATTCAGCTTTCGATGATACAATGATAGTTTGAAGCGAGGAACACAACCATTATAAGAGAAGAGCAGAATCGTAAGTGTGAATGTAGGATCATTTGCACTAGATTTCGCTCTTTTCTTTTTATATCTTTTGCGGTAGCATACTTGACATGCCATATTGATAGGTATAAGATTAGAAACCGAGACAACGTATTTACAGGGTTATCCATGACACAGGAATTACATTTATCATAACCTGAATGCCTATGAAATAACTCTGCAGACGGTCAATCAAATAAGAAAGGGTGATAAAATGCAGCTTTTGATATTAATCCTGAAAAAGGTTGAGCTTATGGAGGAACTGATTAAGCATTTGGCTGAATCAGGAGTAAAGGGCGGTACCATTCTGGATGGAACAGGAATGGCGAGTGAATTGATTAACATGGAGGACTTACCCATGTTTGGGATGTTAAGACTACTATTGACAGACGAAGAAAAAACAGCTTGTAAGGTATTATTATTTGTACTTAAGGATGAACAGGTAACTAAGACAAGAAGCGCTATTAAACAAGTGGTTGGTGATTTTAGTGAACCCAATACAGGTATTATGTTCTCCGTTCCCATTACATATGTGGAAGGGATTGGTGAGTAACATTGAATCATTTGAATATATTTACTTATCTGTCAATTGCCATCTTTCTATGCCTTTTATCGGGAAAGTTAATGAAGCTAATTAAATTACCGAATGTAACTGGTTATTTAATCTTTGGTTTATTGGCCGGACCTTATTGTCTAAATATATTATCAGAAGAGGTGGTTGGTCAGTTATCTGTAATTCCGGACATTGCATTGGGCTTCATTGCATTTTCGATCGGGTCGGAGTTTAAGCTTTCATACCTAAAACAGATTGGTAAATCACCAGTAATCATTGCATTTATGGAAGCTTTTGGCGCGGTAATTGCTGTGGATTGTATTCTTATATTAACCGGAAATAATGTATCGTTTTCTCTGGTTTTAGGAGCAATTGCAGCAGCTACGGCTCCAGCAGCTACTTTAATGGTAGTTCGTCAATATAAGGCGAAAGGGCCAGTTACTAATACATTGCTTCCTGTAGTAGCAATTGATGATGCAGTGGCATTAATGGCCTTTGGTTTGTCAGTAGCGGTAGCGAAAGCGATTACAGCAAAGGGATCCTCATCGCTGGCCATGACCTTACTCGATCCAGTGATTGAGATTGTTGGTTCATTGGTATTCGGTGCTGTTCTGGGAGTACTGTTGAAATATTTGACTTCTTGGTATACTGGAAGGGGTAATCGCCTTTCGCTGGCAATTGCTCTAGTACTGATGTGTATTGGTATTTCAGATATGCTAGGATTATCATCTCTACTGGCATGTATGGCGATGAGTGCAGTCTTCTCTAATTTATCCAAGGCCAGTGACAAGGTATTTGAGCAGGTGGATCGGTTTACTCCTCCAGTGTTCATGCTGTTTTTCTTTCTCTCAGGAGCGGAATTGGACATATCGATTCTTCCTTCTGTTGGAGTAGTAGGTTTGCTGTATGTGTCTTTTAGAGTTCTTGGTAAAGTTCTTGGTGCGGCCTCTGGAGCAAGGATATCCCATGCAGCTCCAGTGGTTAGAAAATACCTTGGTTATACGCTAATACCGCAAGCCGGAGTAGCGATTGGTTTGGCTAGTATGGCGGATTCGATTGTGCCAGAATATGCGATTCAAATTAAGACCATTATTCTATGTGGGACAGTTATTTATGAATTGACCGGGCCGGTTATTACAAAATTGGCACTTATTAGGGCTGGTGAAATACAAAAGGTATCATAGATCCCTATTGACAATAGAGTGAATAAGAGCTAGTATATCATTATCAATTAAATAAAGGTAAATCTTCGGGGCAGGGTGAAATTCCCGACCGGCGGTAAAGTCCGCGACTCAGGTGATTTGATATTTGTATCAGTATTCCTGACTGATTTGGTGAAATTCCAAAACCGACAGTAAAGTCTGGATGTGAGAAGAGCAGCATAAAATGTTATATTGTATTTTATATGCCTCGATTGTTATTCGTCGAGGCATTTTTTGCGCATAAAAAGATGTGAGCAAAGCGAATACGAATCGAAATCAGACAATCATCATCATGATAAAGGCTTGATAATAATGCTGCACCGAGATTTTTCCTTTTCTAAATAAGGAGAGATTATATGAAAACTATGACAAACACAAACATCAACACAAAAACGAACACACAAACATACGCCAGATCAGAAAAACTACTGACGACCAGATCAATAACGGTCATTGCTATGTTATCGGCACTCGCTACTATCTTAATGCTTTTTGAAATTCCCTTATGGTTTGCTCCTGGCTTTTATAAGCTAGACTTTAGTGAGGTGCCAGTTTTGGTCGGCGCTTTTGCTATGGGGCCAATGGCTGGAGCTGTTATCGAATTGGTTAAAGTACTCATTAATCTGGCAATCAATGGCACCATTACTATGGGCGTGGGTGAGCTAGCCAATTTTCTCATAGGTTGTTCTATGGTTGTACCCGCAGCTATAATATATAAGAGTAAGAAAACAAGAAAAGCTGCGATACAAGGACTGATTGTAGGAAGTTTATCTATGACTGTATTTGGAAGCTTGATGAACGCTGTGTTGCTTTTACCGATATATACATTGTTTATGGGCACTACCATGGAGAATCTAATTTCGCTCGGTACGATTGTAAATCCCTCGATAACGAATTTAGTGACATTCATTCTGTTGGCAGTGGCACCCTTTAACCTGCTTAAGGGCGTAGTGGTTTCCTTTATAACGATACTTCTATATAAAAGGTTAAGTAACGTTATTAAAGCATTTACAAAATAAAAAATTGCGTGTAATATATGAAACGAAGATAGGATTTTATCATCCTATCTTTTTTCATAGAGATTATTGTCTTCTGTATTATGCTTGTTCGTGCATTGATGCTTTTCTGATTCTGGTTTTTTACGAAGGATTTTGATATAATGAAATCGTAATGAGAAAGTGCGTGCTTGCTGGCGATATTCGATCGGAGCAAGAGATCATGAACAGGTTCCTGTTAATAATACAATATTCTTTAACGTGTAAATTTGGAATTAAACCGAAAGGATGTAATATGAAAATAGAAAGCAACAGTGCAGAGGATACTTACCAGTTTGCCGTTACGCTAGGAGGAAAAGCGCAAAAAGGTGAGGTATACTGTCTAAGTGGAGATTTAGGAGTAGGAAAGACCTTGTTTTCGCAAGGCTTTGCGAAGGGGTTAGGAATCAAGGAATCTGTGAACAGTCCAACCTTTACCATAGTACAGGAATATGAGGATGGACGTATGCCTTTTTATCATTTTGATGTATATCGAATAGCGGATGTCGAAGAGATGGAGGAAATCGGCTATGAGGATTATTTTTATGGGGAAGGCGTATGCCTGATTGAATGGGCAGAGTTAATTCAAGAAATTCTTCCTGAGAAGAGGATCGAGATCTCAATTCAAAAGAACCTGGAGAAGGGCTTAGATTACAGAAAAATATCGATGGAATTTATAGCATAATTTATGATTAATTAATATAGAAACTTAATCAAGCACAAAGCTCTCAAGGGAGCTAACAAAATATGTGCAGGAATGAGGAAAATATGAAAATATTAGCGCTGGATAGCTCGGGGCTGGTAGCCTCGGTAGCCATAGTAACTGAGGAGGCTTTGCTGGCAGAATATACGGTAAACTTTAAGAAAACCCATTCACAGACTCTACTTCCGATGTTAGAGGAGATTGTTCGGATGGTTGAAATGGACCTTTCTGAAATCGAAGGTATAGCAGTTACAGCAGGTCCAGGATCCTTCACTGGCCTTCGGATCGGATCTGCTACAGCAAAGGGACTGGGGCTGGCACTGAACAAGCCGATTATCGCTGTTCCTACCCTAGAAAGTTTGGCTTACAACCTTTGTGGAACAAAAGAATTAATTTGTCCGATGATGGATGCTAGGCGAAATCAGGTATATACCGGCTTGTATGAATTTGTGGGATCACAATTCAATACGGTATCGGAACAAAAAGCAGTGGCAATCGAGGAGATAATCGAGGAGATTAATAGTCTCGGTAGAGAGGTTATTTACCTGGGAGATGGGACGCCAATTCATAAACAATTAATCGAGGAAAAAACTCGTGTTCCTTTCACTTATGCCCCACCTCATATGAACAGACAAAGAGCAGGGGCCGTTGGTGCACTAGGACTTCTCTATTATAATCAAGGTAATATTGAGGAAGCCACAGAGCATCAGCCTGTATATCTGCGCATGTCCCAAGCGGAACGGGAGCGAGCTGAGCGCTTAAAGAAAGAAGAGCAATAACTGGGGGATAGATATGTTAATCCGAACTATGCAGGAAAGTGATCTGGAACAGATTATTAAGATAGAGCAGGAAACCTTTTCGGATCCATGGAACGAGGAGGATTTTAAAAATTCCTATCAGGATATCAATAATAGCTATTTGGTAGTGGAGATTGAGGGTGTCGTGGCTGGTTATTGTGGCTATTGGGGAATAGCAGGAGAAGGCTATATCTACAATGTGGCCATCAAGAAGGAATGCCGTAGACAGGGGCTTGGCTTTCAGATGCTTCGATATCTTATCGATCAAGCAAAGGGTAGGGGGATCACCTCTATGACCTTGGAAGTTCGGCAGTTGAATGAGGCAGCTATACAGCTATATCAGAGTCTGGGCTTTGAAGTTGCTGGCATCCGATCGGACTTTTACACTAGGCCAAAGGAGGATGCTGTCATTATGTGGTTGAATCCAATACAGTAATTCCCACTGTAAATATACAGGCTTAAGGCTTATAATGATACTTAGAGCAGGCATGTACGTGCGTAAAATCATGGAGGGGATAAGTGTGAGAAGGACAGCTAAGAGTGATAAGGGTGGGAATATTCCGATCTGTTGCAATTCCTGCGGGAAAAGTCTAAAAATTGAAAATGGAATTCTGATGGAGGATGCATTGGAAGCCACAAAGGAATGGGGCTATTTTTCAGGTCGTGATATGGAGGTCCATCATTTTAACCTGTGTGAGGAATGTTATGATAAAATGATTGCAGACTTTAAGATACCGGTTGAGATAAGAAAGAAGTTGGAAGCTCTATAATCGAGGTTCTAATAAATCAGGTTAGTTGCTAAGAGTAGCTTAACCGGTCTGATAATTATTTAAAACAAAGATTTCTTATATAAATTACGAGGAAACACATCGATCTTATGATTTGCATCTCTGGATAAGGGCAGAGTGATAATCATAAGATACGATGTGTTTTCTATTGCACATACATAATTCTAGACAAACGATAGAAAATACTGTTAATATATATATACTGACTTATATGATTTGATATATTGTGGTAGAATGATATTAAACTAGCAGGAAAGGCTTGAACAAAACATGTTGGATGTATGTTTATTAGGAACAGGCGGAATGATGCCACTGCCGGGCAGATGGCTGACATCGCTTATGACAAGATATAATGGTAGCAGCTTACTAATTGATTGTGGGGAAGGAACGCAGATAGCCATCCGAGAGAAGGGGTGGAGCTTTCACTCAATCGACATCATCTGCTTTACCCATTATCATGGAGACCATATCAGTGGTTTGCCTGGTCTATTACTCTCGATGGGTAATGCAGATCGGACAGAACCGGTTACTTTGATTGGGCCAAAAGGACTGGAGCGAGTAGTGAATTCCCTTCGGGTAATTGCACCGGAACTGCCCTTTGAATTAATATTTATTGAGTTGACGGATCCAGAACATACCATAGAGCTTAGGGGATACCAAATTAACGCATTTCAGGTTAGACATAATGTAATCTGTTATGGTTATAGTGTGTATATCAAAAGAGGTGGAAGGTTCTTTACGGAACGTGCGGAAGAAAATAAGGTACCACAACGATATTGGAACCGCCTACAAAAAGGCGAGACAATCGATGATGGTGAACAAATATTTACCCCAGAAATGGTTTTGGGTGAGGAACGAAAAGGAATTAAGCTAACCTATTGTACGGACACTAGACCAACAAAGTCGATTGTTACGAATGCTATAGGTTCCGATCTATTTATTTGTGAAGGTATGTATGGAGAAAGTGATAAGGACGTGAAGGCTAAGGAATATAAGCATATGACATTTCGTGAAGCGGCGAAGCTTGCGAAAGAGGCAAGAGTAAAAGAACTATGGCTCACCCACTATAGTCCTTCCTTAATTCGGCCAGAGGATTTTATTGGTGAGGCCAAGAAAATATTTTCAAATATAAAACCGGGACGGGATAAAAAAAGTATAACTTTGGAGTTTGATAAGGATGAATAAATATAACTTTTTATCTGTAGGAAAGAGGTTTGTTTGGAGGTGTAATATGGGCAAGATAAAAAAACGAATTATGAATATTATAGGTATTATACTGATCATAACGATTGTCGCTCTTTTATTTTATATGGAATGGGACAAGCGAACGGGTGATAAAAAAGAAACTTCCCAACAGAACATCTCGGATATAGAGGCATTACTATCAAGAGATTTGGAACAAGATTACCCCAAGACTCCAAGAGATGTGCTGGACTATAGTAGCCTTATCACAAAAGCGCTCTATTCCGGAGCTAAGGACGATGAGGTAACTGCTCTAGCGAATCAAATCAGGGAGCTGTACGATGAGGAGTTTCTTGAGATGAATCCTGAGGAGCAGTATCAGAAGATGTTATATACCGAAATTGCAGCTTGGAACCAAGAGAAGAGAACGATTACAAATTATCTGTTTGTCAATGAGGATCAGGAGATCGTGGAAAATATAGAGGGTAGGGATTATGCTACTCTATACGTATCCTATACCATTCAACAGAAAGGAAAGACAACAGAGGTCCGTAAATACCTTCTTCGTATGAATAAGGAAGGAAGATGGAAAATTCTTGGTTGGGAAGCCGTCTCCGGAATAGTAAACTCAGAAGAATAAGTACAAAAAACAGATAGAAAAGCATAGGTAAGTATACAGATAGGGCTTTAGTAAAGCATAGAAAAGCATACAGATGGAACTGCTTTTTTGATACATGGAGGCATTATGAATAAAGATATAACAATATTAGCAATCGAAACCTCATGCGATGAGACTGCGGCAGCAGTCGTTAGGAACGGGAGGATGGTTCTATCGAATGTTATTTCATCACAGATTGAACTGCATAAGCTATATGGAGGTGTGGTGCCTGAGATAGCATCAAGGAAGCACATAGAGAAGATTAATCAGGTGATTGAAGAAGCACTTTCCACAGCCGAGGTTAGTCTTTCAGATATTGATTGCATTGGCGTTACTTATGGACCAGGCCTGGTAGGTGCTCTATTGGTAGGAGTAGCGGAGGCAAAGGCAATCAGCTTCGCTGCGAAGAAGCCCTTGGTAGGGGTTCATCATATAGAAGGACATATTTCTGCGAATTATATTGAACATAAAGATTTGGAGCCACCCTTTCTATGCCTAGTGGTATCTGGTGGACATACCCATCTGGTATTAGTAAATGACTATGGCGAATATCAGATTATCGGTAAAACCAGAGATGATGCTGCTGGGGAGGCCTTTGATAAGATAGCCAGAGCGATTGGCTTAGGCTATCCGGGTGGACCTAAAATTGATAAGTTAGCAAAGACCGGTAATAAGGAAGCATTTGCGTTCCCCCGGGCTCATATTGAAGGAGCACCCTATGATTTTAGCTTTAGTGGTTTGAAATCAGCAGTGCTTAATCACATTAATTCCATGGAAATGAAGCAAATGGAGATAAACCATGCGGATATTGCCGCTTCATTTCAAAATGCCGTGGTGGATGTGTTGGTTACAAGAACTATTTTAGCGGCTAAGGACTTTGGTATGAAACAGGTGGCTATTGCTGGAGGAGTTGCTGCCAATTCGGCTCTTCGAGAAGCCATGGCATCCGCCTGCAGAGAAAATGACCTTGCTTTATGTTATCCTTCACCGATTTATTGTACGGACAATGCTGCGATGATAGGTGTAGCGGCATACTACGAGTTCCAGAAAGGTGTAAGGAGTGGTCTTGATTTGAATGCGGTACCAAATCTAAAGATTGGGGAACGCTAGATCATCGTACTGACGCCCGAATTCGCAGTATTTCGGTAGAATGGAGATATATATGAATGGAAAAATAACTGCGATTGTTTTGGCTGCAGGTCAGGGGAAAAGAATGAATACGAACGTAGCCAAACAATTCCTGATACTAGAAGGCAAGCCAGTATTATATTATTCCCTAAAGGCATTTGCAGAAAGTTCGGTGGATGAGATAATTCTCGTAACTGGAAGTGGCCAGGTGGATTATTGCAGAGAAGATATCGTAGAACGTTATCATATTCAAAAGGTTTCCCATGTGATTGAAGGTGGGGCAGAACGGTATGATTCGGTATATAAAGCTTTGAAATGCATCGAAGCGACGGACTATGTCCTGATCCATGATGGAGCCAGACCCTTCTTGTCTGATGCCCTGATTAATCTTTCTATTGAAATGGTTCAGAAGTACAAGGCTTGTATTCTGGGAACACCGGTGAAAGAAACCATTAAAGTGGTTGACCAAGAGGGCTATATTATAGATACTCCGGAGCGAAAAACTCTTTGGTCTGCACAGACGCCTCAGGGATTTGCGTATCAATCGATACGAAAAGCCTATGATATGCTATATGAGGATAAGGAGCATACCCGGTCATTCATTACGGATGATGCGATGGTATATGAAACTTATATAGGGAAACCAGTTAAGATTATTATGGGTGACTATAACAATCTTAAGCTTACCACAGAGGAAGATTATCAAAGGGCCCAAGCATTTGCAAAAGAGTTATGGAACGAATAGAATAAAAGGTTGAATAAAAAGAAGACTTTGATATAGATACTTAAAGAGAAGATTTAAGAGTGTAAATCCACCGATTCGAATAACATCAATCGGTGGATTTTTTTATAGCTGATATCTTAGATTATCTCGCTGATTTTTAGTCATAATTATGCGACGTGGTATGTAATGGTTTTGAAGGATTTTAGACTGGATATAATATTAATCATTTGGTAAGTATAATAGAAGTATTCAAATTGCTATTCTGTTTTAACAACTTCTTTATGGAGCATAAATAAAGAGTCTAAAAACTTTAAAAAACTTGGTTACTAATCATTAAAAACCTCTTGACACAAAATAATATGGATGATATACTAGCTAAGCGGCGTTTGGAGAGATGCCCGAGAGGCTTATGGGGCTGGTCTTGAAAACCAGTGATTCTGCAAGGAACCGTGGGTTCGAATCCCACTCTCTCCGCTTAATGTACAAGCCAAGAAATAGTGGCTGCTTAGATAATAAAAGAAGCATCATCTTACCGAAGTTTATGAGATGAAAAAAGATTTAATTTAGCCTAGTTATCGTTTGGAGAAATACCCAAGAGGCTGAAGGGGCTCCCCTGGAAAGGGAGTAGGTCGTTAATAGCGGCGCGAGGGTTCAAATCCCTCTTTCTCCGTTCTACTTTT
>CAYMLE010000033.1:0-14022 GCA_964391115.1 uncultured Herbinix sp.
ATTACTGTTTTGAGCAAAATCAGGGATATATAAAGAAGTTTACCTTTCAGTGCTGCATAAGGATAACAATAACTGGAATAACTATAGATTTATGCTATAATAAAAGCGGAGAGGTGCTACATGTACTTTCCATTGGAGTATTAAGAAGACGAACTTGTTTTTATTTATAAATCAAACGAAAGGATAGTTATATAGTAGAAAATACAAGGTAATATTCATTTCATAGAACGAAGTATGTGTTGATAGAATTCGAACGTTAGGAGGAATTGATATGAAATTTAAAAGAATTAGTTCCATGCTCTTAGGATTAACAAATACAATCAAACGTTTTACGTTTACGGCTGCTTTTCTTTTGGCCACTGTCATTTATAATGGATATATCATAAACTCGGATTATGATGATAACTATTATAAGCTACTAATGACATTTCTAATTGGTGCAGCTGTTACAGCAGTATTGCAACTGTTTTATGAGAGGTTCGGTAAAATCACAGTACATCGGTTGATACTCATGGCAATCGGTCTAGGGATAACCATCTTGTACTATTTTCTTGTTTTGAATTCCAACTTAGCCGACCAAGAGATAACCGTACGAACCTTTGCTTTTTTCTTTTTACTCCTATTTGCCTTCCTATGGATACCAGTAATCAAATCAAGATTCACCTTTAATGATAGTTTTATGGCTCTTTTTAAGGCATCTATGATCGCACTATTTTATTCTCTAATTCTTTTTGTTGGTATAGCTTTGATTATAGGGGCAACAGATCTTCTAATAATCGATGTGGACTACAAGTCCTATACCCATACGGCCAATATAGTTTTCTTACTATATGCACCCTTGCATTTTCTAACGCTTATACCTAGATACCGTGATGACTCGGCTGAAGATCAAGTAAGCTCTGGGAAGACTTTGGCCGTGGATGCTCCGAAATTCCTAGAGAATCTGATATCCTATGTGATCATTCCTATTACAGCTGTATTTACGATCATTCTGTTGCTGTATATACTGCTCAATATTACTGGTGACTTCTGGACCAATAATTTATTGGAACAAATGCTCGTCACCTATTCGATTACTGTAATCATGGTATATCTATTAAGTAGTAAGTTGGATAATGCTTTTGCAAATGCTTTCCGAGGTATATTTCCAAAAGTGCTTGTGCCCATTGTTTTATTTCAAACGGTATCCTCTTGTCTCATGATTGGGGATCTGGGTATAACATATAGTAGATATTATGTGATTTTATTTGGCATATTTGCTGTGATATCTGGTTTGATTTTTAGCTTTCTGCCAGTTCAAAAGAATGGTCTGATTGCTCCAATCCTGATTTTCTTGACTCTAATTTCCATCCTGTGGCCGGTAGATGCTTTTACCATCAGCCGCATGAATCAAGCAGGTAGGTTGAAAGCGATTTTAGAAGAGAATGATATGTTATCAGGAAATGAAATCGTAGCCAATGCCAATCTTTCTGAAAGCGATCAGACGACCCTAATCAATTCACTGGAATATCTGGAAAAGCTGAATTATTTGGATCGGTATCCATGGCTTAATACCTATCGTAGTACCAGTAGCTTCAAGAGAATCTTTGGATTTGATAAATACCCACTGAATGATAAGTATGAAAATAGATATTTTAGCTTAGCCACAGAGGAGATGGTTGCGATCCAAGGTTATGACTATATGAAGGAAATAAGTATATATGGGGAAGAGGACAGAAGCCTTAGTACCTTCGAGAGTAATGGTTCCACTTTTTCCGTAGAGCTGGTACGGGACGGAAATCGATTCTTAGTGTTGAAGGAAGGTAATAGTGAGTTGGTTCGGCTGCCTTTCCAGGAGATAACGAATCGATTAGAGATATCGGATCAATTTTCTAAGGAGATGACTCTAGAGGAGGCGAGCTTCACCGTAGAAAATGACACGGCAATCTTGACTTTGGTGGCAAAATCCATTAATATATCTATTTGGCAGGATCAGCCAGAGGTCCACATCGAAGGATATTTATTGATTAAAATCCGTTAAATTCATCTGGTAACAAGTGATACATGGAGGTTGAAAGTTAACAATGATAAATACGATAAGAAACATTATGAATGACACAACAGGAAATTCAGAGAAAAATACAACGAGAAACACATCGAAAAGAACAATGATAAGAGCTAGGAAAAATTCAATAAAGAACACAATTCCAATATTGTTACTTACTACAGTTTTAGCGCTATTATTGATGGGTTGTTCGAAGGATGCCGCGGTGGATCAGTCTGCCAAACTGGATCAGTTCGCGAAGCCAGAGAAGGGTGAGACCGTAGCAGAGATCATGATTCAGGGACATGGTTCCATTAAGGTGAAATTCTTCGAGGAAGCAGCTCCAAAGGCAGTTGAGAATTTTGTTACCCATGCGAAGAATGGCTATTATGATGGTTTGACATTTCATCGAATCATCGAAGATTTTATGATTCAGGGTGGAGATCCGACTGGAACCGGTATGGGTGGAGAAAGCATCTGGGGCGAGAGATTTAAGGATGAATTTTCGGAAGATCTACAGCCTTATCGAGGAGCCCTCTGTATGGCGAATGGCGGCAAGGATACCAATGGCAGCCAGTTCTTTATTGTGCAGTCCTCAGAGACATACGGTAAAGATATACTGGAGCAGGTTGAAAAGACTTATAGAACCAAATTTAATGAGACTGCGGTTGAGAATTACGATACGGTAGGTGGAACGCCTTGGCTGTATGAGAAACATACCGTCTTTGGTCAGGTATATGAAGGTTATGAGGTTTTGGATGCGGTTGCGAAGGTAGATAAAGTGGATGAAGCACAGGGAATACCTGCTGAATCGGTCATCATTGAGAAGATCATAATTACTGAAAATTAGTAATAAGAATCAATAACAAAGAAACAATAGCAAAGATTTAGTAGCAAAGATTCAATAGCAAAGAAACAATAACAAAGAAAAAGTAAGATAGAAACAATAACTATGAATCAATAGTAAAGAAACAATAACAGAAATCAATAACATGGAATTGAACATAAAACGGCACACGATCCGTTGTGTGAGATGGAATCCCAAGGTTGGCTTAATGGCTTTCCTTGGGGTTTTTGTTCGTTAGACTATATAATTCAGGTTGACAAAGAAATGTAAATTACTTATACTTTATAAAACATACTAAATCCATATGAAATGTTTGATAGGGTTGAAAAGAATATTTTGTGAGTGCATCGTTAATGTTAATAGAAGGGAGGTAACCATTATGAAGATATCCACAAAGGGAAGATATGGGCTACGAGCTGTTATTGATCTTGTTTTATATTCAAAAGGAGGAGATCATGTATCTTTAATCAGTATAGCTGAACGACAGGATATTTCAAAAAGCTATCTAGAACAAGTATTTTCCGCCTTACGTAAGGCTGGTATTGTGAAAAGTGTAAAGGGAGCCCAGGGAGGATATATCTTGGCTGGGGATCCGTCCACAATAACTGTTGGTATGGTGTTGCGGGCTCTGGAGGGTGATCTTTCCGTCGTAGGTGAAGCCGGTCACGAAACGAGTAAAATTGAGCTTTATATCCGGCAACATATCTGGGATAACATTGATCAGAAAATCAATGAGGTTATCGATGGTTTATCCTTGAAGGATATGATAGAGGATTACGAAAAGAACTCGGATGTCTGGATGTATTATATATAAGAGTAGCTGGTTGGAAAACTGGGGTTTTCAAATGTTCAAATGCAATGTTTATTTAATCATAACCTCTTGACGGAACCCTAAAAATAACATATTATAGAAATAGAATTCGTTGATTTGAAAGGAAATATCATGAGCAAGGAACTTAGATGGATTAAATTTGAATCTATTATGATCGCAATTTATGGCATTCAGGCTATAGGTGCGTCCAAAATTAATAGATTTAAAAGAAATCGAATAAGTTCATTGGAGCTTTCATGATATGTTTCAGTAATGCGTTATAACACAGCATTAGGAATGGAATATTAATTGTCATCGTAAAACCCCAAGGCTTATTGGCCTTGGGGTTTTTTTACGATTGGCTGTTTGTAGCATATAATAGATTTGTAAAGAGAGGATTATAATCATGATTGAATTAAATATTCATAACTTAAATAAATACTACGGTGCGAATCAGATTTTTCACAACATCTCCTTTGATCTAAAGACGGGGGAACGAGTAGGATTAATCGGACAGAATGGGTGTGGAAAGACCACAATCTTTAAGATTTTGATGGGCCTGGAGGATCATCAGGGAGGTGAAATCAGTGTCCGCAAGGACGCAAGAATAGGCTATTTGAACCAAATCCCTGAATATGGAGAAGAGGTTAATACCCTCATGGTCTTACAGTCTGCATTTGAGGAGTTGTATGAGATTAAGAAACAGATGAAGAAGCTTGAGAGTAGTTTTGAACAAATGGAGGGAGACAATCTGGATAAAGCTATTTCACAGTACGGGAAATTGTCACAGAACTATGAATTATCTGGAGGATATGAAATCGAAACGAAGATTAGTAAGATCGCCATAGGACTTCAGATATCTGAGGAGATGCAGGACCTTCCCTTTAATAGCCTAAGCGGAGGGGAGAAGACCAGAGTAATCCTAGGGAAGATTCTTTTAGAAGAGCCGGATATTCTACTTCTTGATGAACCGAGTAACCATCTAGACCTTACTGCTATCGAATGGCTGGAGAGTTTCTTAAAGGATTATAAGGGAGCTGTATTGGTCATATCCCATGATCGGTACTTTTTAGATGCAGTGGTAGATAAAATTATAGAACTAGAATTTGATCATGCGGAAATCTACCAGGGAAATTATAGTTACTATGTAACCGAGAAGGAGCGAAGGTTCCTTATTGCCCTAAAAGAATACCAGAATCAACAGAAGAAGATAGAACGTATGGAGGCACAGATTGAACGGTATCGAATCTGGGGTGATATGAGGGATAGTGAAAAGATGTTTAAGCGTGCTAAGGAATTGGAGAAACGCTTAGAAAAAATAGATACGCCGAAGAAACCGATTATGGATAAGAGGCGAATCCGGTTGGATCAGAACATGACCGGTAGAACAGGTAAGATCGTGTTAGAAATTACAGAATTATGCAAAAGCTTTGAGGAAAAGAAACTACTTCAGAATCTGGAATTTATCCTATACTATCAGGATAGTGCTTGCATCATCGGTAAGAACGGCTGTGGTAAAAGTACTCTAATAAAGCTAATCACCGGTGAGATGGAGATGGATAGGGGGACCATCCGTGTCGGATCTCAGGTTACCATTGGATATTTACCTCAGCATGTGATTTATGAGGATGAGGAAATGACGGTAGTCGATTATTTTTCAAGACTCCATAATATCACCAATGGAGAGGCTAGATCCCAGCTAGCCAAGGTTTTGTTCCTTAAGGAGGATGTTAATAAGAAGATTAAGTTTTTATCTGGTGGTGAAAAAAGTAGACTAAGACTTTCCTCCCTTACGTTTCAAGGCGTAAATTTTCTGATTCTGGATGAGCCGACCAATCACCTGGATATCGACTCTAGAGAGGTCCTGGAGGAAATGCTGATGGATTATCCTGGAACCATACTTTTTGTATCCCATGACCGGTATTTTATTAATAAGGTAGCCGATAAGATAATCAATATGGAAAATGCTGAAGTTAAGGTTTACGAGGGAGATTACTCCTATTATCAGGAGGAGATTGCGAAAGTATTCCTTAATGATGCTGATAAATTGAGTGAGAATAGTAAAGCGATCGGGGATGAAAAAACGAAGTATAATAGCTATAATCAAAAGGAAGGAAAGACGAGTAAAGCTAAGGATGATTATGTAGGGAATAAACCTAAAACTTCAAATGAAACTCAAAGTAAATCAAGAAATCGGAAAACCTTAGAAGTGTTAGAAATAGAGATTGAAGAGATGGAAAAAAAGAAGAATTTACTTGAAACAATGATGGAGGAATATAATACAGATGCTCAGAAACTGAAGGAAATTTATGTGGAACTGGAGAGTATAGAGCAGGAGCTGATTTTGGCTTATGATGAGTGGGCAGAGGGTGGATTGTGATAAAGTTATGAGAAAAAATATTATTGCTCTGGGACATTTTATATTTATCAATATCCTGTAACATTATATTTTGCTTATAGTGAGAAATATTAATTTTGCTTATAGTGAGAAATATTACCGTTGACAGATAAAGGTTACTATTGTACACTAAAAGCATCAAAAACTTAATAAGTTAGGCCTCACTTTTCAGGTGGGGTAGAGGAGCGGCATTTAACAGTCCATGGTGGAGCTTGAGAAGCGATGAAACCAAGGAGAAGGAAATACCGCCGAAGCTTATAATATTCTCAATATTATCTGCTGGGCTTGCAGTTAAGAACTGCAAGACTGTCTCATTAAACGTCCCGGTTTAATGAGTTGTGCTATCTCATACAGGGGAAGTAGAGGACTCGGTGTAAATGTTGAACCTGAGGACCCCTCAGGTTTTTTCATGTAGAAAAAATGAAATGGATAATCATTCCATTAATAGAGGAGGAAGAATATGAAAAAGAAATTGACAGCATTATTGGTTATCACAGTATCCGTTATGATGCTTGCCGCAGGCTGTGGTACGAAGGATAATGGTACAGAATCTGGAAATAATGATACACAAGGAAACAATACAACCGGAGGAACCTTTAAAGTTGGTATGGAGTGTGCTTATGCACCTTTTAACTGGACTCAGCTGAATGATTCTAACGGGGCTGTTCCGATTGACGGAGCAAAGGAATATGCAGGTGGATATGACGTAGAGATCGCCAAGAAAATTGCAGAGGGCTTAGGCAAGGAATTAGTTATTGTCAAAACAGACTGGGATGGATTAGGACCGGCATTAGTATCCGGTAAGATTGATGCAATCATCGCAGGTATGTCACCGACCGCAGAACGTAAAGAATCAATTGATTTTACCTCGAACTATTATGAATCAGACCTGGTAATCGTAGTTAAAAAGGGTGGCGCATATGAGAATGCTACGAAATTAGCTGATTTTTCTGGTGCTACAATCACAGCGCAGCTCAATACCTTCCATTATTCTGTCATTGATCAAATCACAGGAGTAAAGAAAGATACTGCGATGGATAACTTCTCTGCCATGAGAGTTGCTCTAGAGGCAGGAGCGATAGACGGCTATGTTTCAGAACGGCCGGAAGGTGTTAGTGCAACTGCTGCCAATGACAAATATGCTATGGTTATCTTAGAAGATGGTTTTGAAACATCCTCTGATGATACGGCTGTTGCAGTTGGACTTCAAAAAGGTAGTAAATTTACCGAGAAAATAAATGAAATCTTAGCCGGTATCTCAGAAGAGGATCGCATCAGCATTATGGATGATGCGATCAAGAATCAACCGGTTGCAGAATAATCAAATTATTTGCTTGGAGGCTGACCAACATCCCTGACTGGCTCAGGAGGGCAGCCTCTTCGCGCGTAAAGACATACAGAAACCCGATAGGCTTTAAGAAGTCCAAAAAGGCTTTAAAGAACCTCGAAAGGCTTTAAAGAAACCGAAAGGGCAAGCAATAACGATAAAGAAAGGCTTGGTGTTATATATGACCTGGAAATGGTTTATTAAAATAATTGTAGATTATTGGCCGATGTTCCTTAGAGGTGCAGGGATTACCCTGTTAATCTCAATTATAGGAACAATCATCGGTTCTGTCATTGGGTTGCTGATTGGGACGATCCGTACAATTCCAGTATCCGATAATCCGTTTAAGAGATTTTTGATGAAGATCGTAAATCTGATACTGACCATCTATGTGGAGGTATTCCGTGGCACTCCGATGATTGTGCAGGCAATGGTTATTTATTATGGTTCCCTAATGCTATTTAATATCAATATGGATCGTATGTTTGCAGGAATTTTTATCGTATCAATTAATACCGGTGCGTATACAGCTGAGATTGTCCGAGGAGGAATCATCTCAGTAGAAAAAGGACAATTTGAGGCGGCTCATGCCCTAGGTATGAACCATATTAAGACGATGATGAATGTAGTATTGCCTCAGGTAATCCGTAATATTCTACCGGCCATTGGTAATGAGTTTGTAATTAACATCAAGGATACCTCAGTTTTAAATGTTATCTCTGTAACAGAATTATTCTTCCAGACGAACTCCATAACCGGTAATGTATTCCGATTCTTTGAGCCCTTCCTTATCGCCAGTATCATTTACCTGATTATGACAGTAACAGTGACCCGAATCCTTAGAATCATCGAGAAGCGGATGGATGGACCGGAGAACTTTAATGTTATTCCAGGCAATCAGATGCAGGTAGAGAGACCGGAGGATAAGGTTCGCAAAGCAAACCCGGATGGGACTAATTATTAGAAAGGAGGTAAACAGAGATGGAAAACATCATTGAGGTACAACATTTAAGTAAATGGTTCGGGAAAAATGAGATATTACGGGACATCGACTTCACTGTAAATAAAGGAGAAGTTGTTTGTATTATCGGAGCCTCTGGCTCAGGTAAATCAACCCTCCTTCGCTGTATCAACCTTCTGGAGAAGCCCAGTGGGGGACAGATTATCTATAAGGGTGAAAATATCTTAGATCATAAGCATGATATCTATGCGTATCGGACAAAGCTGGGAATGGTGTTCCAGCAGTTCAATCTATTTAATAATCATAATGTGCTGAGTAATTGTATGGTTGGTCAGCTTAAGGTGTTAAAGAGATCGAAGGAAGAAGCAGAAGAAGTTGCTATGAAATACCTGAAGGTAGTTGGTATGGATCAATACATTCACGCTAAGCCACGGCAGCTGTCTGGTGGACAGAAGCAAAGAGTAGCAATCGCCAGAGCTCTATCGATGGAGCCGGATGTATTACTATTTGATGAGCCGACATCGGCACTGGATCCGGAGATGGTAGGAGAGGTTCTTGCTGTTATGAAGGACTTGGCTAAAAGTGGCCTTACCATGTTAGTCGTGACTCATGAGATGGGCTTTGCGAATGAGGTTGCCGATCGAGTAGTGTTCATGGATAAGGGTGTCATCGCTGAAGAGGGTACCCCGGCACAGATCTTTAACGAGCCGAAGCAGGAGCGGACCAGGGAATTCCTGAAGAGAATTCTACGGGACCAGAATTAATATCAAAGGGACATAATATTGTAAACGAAAGAATAATCAGTAGGCAGTATAATAGCCATTATGTTTTTAAGGCATTGAATTTTGCAAATGAATAGCGCCGAAGGACTACTCAGAATTATGATGAGAAGTACTCCGGCGTTTTTTTATAGAGAAAAATAAAATTACGATTCTAAGAAACTGTTCAAAATCTTATGGATCAAGTACCATAATAGTTTATACCTAAATATTCCATGGTTTATGATATAATGTAAGTACTGGATTAAACTATGTGATTTTTTTGCGCGTTTCGAGTGAGCAACAAATCATGATTTTTTTTGTATATGATATAATAACTGTAATAGAGAGGCAATAATAAAACATAGATGATTGGAGGTAGAATTAGATGGACTTATGTGAGATTACAATAAAGGAACTTCAGCAGCAGTTTATGAATAAGAAGCTGAGTATAAAAGAAGCAGTACAGGAATATTTGCAGCGAATAGAGGAGCTGGACAGAGGTGAACAAGGTCACAATAGCGTATTGGAGGTTAATCCGGATGCTCTCGCGATCGCGGAGGAACTGGACCGACAAGGGTGCAAGGAGAATCAGCTGCTCTATGGTGTACCGGTGCTGTTAAAGGACAATATCGCAACCGATGATCGAACCCATACCTCAGCAGGTGCTCTGGCCTTAGCAGATTCCATAGCCGGCTACGATGCAGATATCGTGAAGAGCTTACGTCGGCAGGGTGCGGTGATACTTGGTAAAGCGAATATGACGGAATTTGCTAATTATACTACCGAGGATATGCCTAACGGCTATAGCTCTAGAGGAGGTCGCGTTAAGAATCCCTATAATCATGAGAAGGACCCATCTGGATCCAGCTCTGGATCGGCTGTGGCAGTCGCTGCTAACCTCTGTACAGCCTCCATCGGTACCGATACTTGTAATTCCATCGTTGCCCCCGGTTTAGTTAACGGTATCGTCGGCCTCAGACCATCCACAGGGACCATAAGCCAGAAGGGTATCATTCCAATAAGCTTTACTTTAGACACGGCAGGTCCATTTACAAGAACTGTGAAAGATGCTGCAATCATGTTCGCCGCACTTACTGAAACGCCGGTTATAACTAGAACAAAAAACAGTCTTAAGGGTATGACCATTGGCTATAACGACTGGAATCCTGGTGATTTACCGGAGGAAACGGCTGTGAAGACGGAGGAGATTATTCGAGAGCTAGAAAAGCAGGGTGCCATCATTCGTAAAATAGTTATACCGGAGACGCAATATTTAGATGATGTCATGAAATATGAGTTTAAATATGCCATGAACCAATATCTTAAAACTCTTCCGGAAGCATATCCGATGAAGACCCTGAAGGATATTATTGAATATAATAACCAGCATCCGGAGGAGACCTTAAAATATGGTCAAACCTGTCTGCTAGATGCAGAGAATCATACCTCTGGCCAATGTGATGAAGAGAAGTACCTAAAGATTTTAGTGGACCGAAGGGCTACAGGTCTGAATGTTCGGGAACAGTTACAGGGAATGGATCTGTGTATCATGTTAGCCTATAATAATATCATGCATTATACTGGACTTCCCATTCTGACCATTCCTTGTGGGTTATATGGGGATGGACTGCCTTGTGGTATTCAGATGACTGCTTTGAAGGATGATCAGCTGATTCAGAATGCATTTGCCATAGAGGAAGCGGTTGGACATAGAGTTAAGCCAGGAATGTAATACACTTAAGAGAATACCTTCTGGAGAAACAGAAGGAAATCGATACCTATTTTTATGCATTTCTCCAACGCTGATTCGAATTAAATTTCGCCGAGATAGGATTTATTGCTCATACAATATCAATTTTTTATTAGATTAATTAACAACTTGAATAGCCATATATGAATGGAAGTTTAGGCATAGAAACCTAAGCTTCTTTTTTATATGCCTATGTGTAAAACTTACAAAAAAATACATAATATTTGTAAAGTATTAAATTACAACAGGTATTTACAAAATATGTATTATAATATATGATATGAATATCTATTTAAATCTAAATTATCTTATAAACTAACTTTTCTTGATTCGATTCTACAAACAATCCATTCAAATCATCATTTCTATTAGGAGGTATTCATTTGAAAATTGCATATTGGAGCAATAGCTATGAGCAGTCTAGGGTTACCTATAACTTGGCAGCAGTTAGTGTAGCCAGTGTCATGCGTTATCCATATACAGTTACCGTATTGGAGAACAATCTACACAAGTATAATCTGGGTCTGGCATACCTGGGAACGGACAGAGTAATGCTATTACAGGAGGCAGGAAACAACTATTATGAGGGTGGAGGAATTGAGGGCTTGCTTAGGCAGATTTACCGTGGAGAAGGAGATTACTCTTACCTTAAGCCTTATCTGAAAGAAATTATTAGGAATCATCTATACTATATTCCACAAAGTCGATTTATACATAATGACCTCTTTGATTATGAGCTTACCATGAATGCCGATGCTTTGTTTCATATATTGGAGGAGACCTTCGATCTTTGTTATATCGATACCTCACCTCATAATCTTAATTCAAAAACCATTCTGGAAACGGCGGATCGAATCGTCGTAAATCTATGTCAAAACCAAACATATCTTGATGATTTCTTTGAAAACTATTCCTCTCTTATTCCAAAAGCTATATTTATCCTCGGAAATTACTCCCCTCAATCCATATGGACCTGTAAAAGAATTTCAAAATTATACGATATACCTTCCGAGAAGATTACTCCGATTCCCTATTGTGAAGCCTTCGAGAATTCCTTTGCAAGAGGCAGGGCAGTTGAATTTATGACCAGTAATTATCTATGTAAGAAGGACCAACCAAACTATCTGTTTATGATGTCCGTGCGCCGAGCTGCAGCGATGATTATGAAAAATATTGTGATGTCCGGAATGACATCTGGGAAGGAGTTCATGCCTTGTGGCAGATGACCTTATTTAGATTTACATTAATTCTATTGGTGGGCATTATGTTATATCGTGGTCTTTTATATATGATTGGAATCGCCGTGACTAATCGATTACGACGTAGAAAGCGACCCGATGCTTTTCCTATTTCTAAGAAAGCAATCTTACGTATTTATCTTATAGCCCTAACGGGGACTATCCTAACTGGTGTTATCATAATCAAATTATACGTACGAGGTATCTTATGAAGCAATGCATTTCTATACATTTGAATTATGTTTGTTGTTCATACGATTACAGGAATTTTATTGTTTTGCTAACGCTTAATTCGCTGCATTTTAGCAGAAAGGAGGGTTGTGATGTATTTGGGTCAGTCAATACATCATAAAAGTTATATATGAGAATTAGAAGAATGAAGAGGACCACGCGACAATATATCACTGTTGCACTCATCTGTATTACTATCATTGGTGGAGCCGCCATAATTACATCATTTATTATTACCAAACAGATCAGGCAGGAATATGAATACCAGTTATCGGTGATGAAACAGGAAAAGGAGGAAAATCAGAGAATCGTTTATGAGGCCGTTAATGAAATAAAGTGTGGAGATAGGATAACCGAAGATAATATCATAAAAAAGAAAGTATACTCCTCACAACCTCAGAATGTTTACATGACCGAGGAAGGAGTTGGGATGGCAGCCCTGCTATCTATTCCAGCTGGGACCCATATCATGGTGAATGCTTTGACGGAGAATGTCGTATCCTCCGAGCTTCGGGAGGTGGAGTATGATGTAATACAGATCAATACGAACATCATAACGAATGATATGGTTGACGTGAGAATATTTTATCCAAATGGGGAGGACTTTACTATTCTATCGAAAAAGAGCATAAAGCGACAGGAGTTTGAAGAATATGGATGTTTTCTGTGGTTGACGGAAGAAGAACTGCTTCGAATGCAAAGTGCTGTTATTGATGCTTACCTCTATACGGGGGCCTACCTATATACAACCAAATATATTGAACCCAATATCCAGGAGGCTTCTATCGTTAATTATGAGCCATCAATTGAAGCAATCAAGCTTATTAGGGAAAATCCAAATATTATTCAAACGGCAACAAACGATCTGAGCATAACGGTAAGAAAAGCTCTAGAGAATCGTCTTACACGAAGCTTGCATAAAGACGTCACGATAAAACAATGGAGTTTGGAGGATGATTATATCTATCAGCAATATGAGGGATCCATCTCTGATCCAGAGAAAGCAAGCAATAATTCAGTTTTAGATTATGGTATTAAGGATAATAGAAACGATCAGCCAGCCAAGGTTAATAATATTACAAAACCCAGGGAACAGAAGGATCATAATCCTGATATCGATAAAGCAATTGAATTTGATAGTCCGGAATTAGGTAAACAAACCGGTGACATACCAAATCATGATATACAAGAAGCGCTAAAACAGGATGAGAATGGAATACATAAGATAAATAGTGATAGTAACCATGAGTATGGCAATGATATTTTTATAGTTACGGAGGGATAAGGCTATGGTTTGTATAGGTTACGCCGGTATAGACGCGTTTGATATTGTACTATATATAGGACGTACGATTGCCAAGCTGAAGTACAAGATATTAATCATTGACCTTTCCGATACAGAATCGATTACCTATGCGATCAAACACCCTATGGATTTGGATAGTAAGGTGGATATCGTCAAATACCGGGATATAAACTATACCAGAAAGATACCATCCTGGGAGGAGCTGACGGAGTTTGAGGAGGGGGTGTTGATTGTTGTGTTTGGTTGGAACTATACCGTGGATATTCCCTTTGAACTATCATCATTAAATTTAGTTGTTAATCCCTTACCGAATATGATTCGGAAGGTGGCAGGGCTTATCCAACATACGGAAAATATGAAGTTTGATAA
>CAYMLE010000033.1:14122-15719 GCA_964391115.1 uncultured Herbinix sp.
AAATGATGAAAATACAAATGATAATATTATCAATGATGGAAATATATATGATTATCAAAATGAACCCGCAATTATCAATAAAAATGAAATTGTAAATAACAATAGAAATGGCAATCGAAATGACAATAGAAATGAAAAAAGCAATGACAATCGAAATGACAATACAAGCAAAAATACAAATACATATAAAAATGAAATTCGAACAAATGTCTTAATGCGGGATATGATCTCTCTGGAGGATATTGAGCGATTATATAGAAATCCCTTATTGAATACTGGGATTAATAAAACAAACTATCTCTATATGGATTTGAAAGAACATGAAAGAGCAGTAGGATGTCAGTTGACACAGGTAATACGGTTTCAAGGCATATCCGCTCGAATGAAACAGTATATTCTGGATCAGATTTCAGATGTACTACCGCAACTTCAACGATCAAAGATAAAAAAAGCATTTTCTCATGCAAGTAAGGGGGTGTGATCGGATGTGCACAATTCTATATTGGTCCCCATACCATGGACAGGGACAGACAAGCAATTTGCATGCGACTGCTTTGATTATGAGTATGCTCTATAAGAAAAAGACATTATTGATGCAGACCCATTTTGCTATGAATAATCTAGAGGGTCCCTTGGTCGGAATGAATATAAAGGGGAAAAGACTCGTGGAAGATCAAATATTTCAGGACATCGGACTAGATGCAGCTGTAACCTTCACGAATATGGATCAACTAAATTACAATGTACTAGAAAGCTGTTGCTTTACATTCCCAGAGACATCCTTACTTCTGTTGCCGGGAACACAGACTAAAAACAAGGAAACCTTCCATTGGGATATCGGAAAGTCCGTAGTCAGGGTAATAGAAAATGCTAATGAATGTGTTGATATGATTTTTGTCGATGCCAACAGTGGTAATGACGAATTATCCCTTCATTTGATGAAGGCAGCAGACCTAATCGTGATAAATCTGACCCAGCGAAAGTATATACTGGATAATTTCTTTGATCGTTATGGGGATTATTTTATTAATCAAGACAATGTATTCTATCTGTTTGGGGACTATGACGAGAACTCTAGCTACAATATCGATAATTGTCGTTTGAAATATCGTAAATATATAAAGAAGAACAATTCCGGTACAATTCCTTACAGCACACAGTATATGGATGCGCAGAACGAGGGGGATGCAATAAAGTTTATAAAAGAGGGCCTACGTAAAGATAAAAAAGAAAGGAATTTTATAAGATATACCTTGAAGGGCGGAAGGTATTCACAGGAGGAAACCGATCATTTCTTTCAACAATCTAAGTCTGTTGTTGAGAAAATGCTGACGGCCTTACATATTCCTGAACCAACCAATCACAGAGAGGGGAGATCGATACGAGTATTATAGAATGGATACTATCTGTTTTGTTATTGGTTATTATCACCCTGACTGTCTATTATCTGTTTAAGGAAAGAGTTGAATGCGACGAAACCGATGAAAATAGTTACTCTATCGAATATCTATGTGAGGAATTAAAGAAGATAATAAACAGTATTATCAATATCGATATAGAAGCTCTAAATCTAAATAAAAAGGATCTTCAAAATCGG
>CAYMLE010000033.1:15729-21970 GCA_964391115.1 uncultured Herbinix sp.
GAGAAATCTAAAACGCTCCTTAAGTGATGCCATACGCAGATGTTCTCAAGGAGATATTATGGCGAAGACAATTGTGTTTCAAAGGGCCAAGTATATCATAATGAATACATTGGGGATTACAGAAGCGGTTATCGACGAGGTCATCCCTTTCCATGAACCGGACATGCTTACCGGTAAGGATAAATTTGAGATAATGATGTATCTTCAAAAACGACGTAACGGTAATCATATGTTTAAAGGAATCTGCCAGGACACGAATCTTGATCGGCTAAAGAAAGGAGACCAGGGTTATTATTACGATATAACGGAGGAAGACATAAGCGAGGCTTTTCATATACAATACCAGACACTAACCTATGATGATAAACTCAACATTCTTACGCAGCGTGTATATGAAGAAACCTATGGTCTATCCATCGTAGATTTGATGATCGTGGAGGACGATTCCTTAGATGGTATCTCTGGTGGTATCTCTGGGATTACTAAGGATAGTTTCCGATACATGGAGGAAGAGGCATACGCCGGTACCTATAAGAAAACCAAGACCTATGAAAGTGTATGGATGATCTATCAGGGAAAACCAATTCATCTTAGATTTTTATCATTTCAGTCCAATGCAACCATGATTCGAATCTGTAAAAATCTGTCTGAGCATGGACGGACCGGTCATCTAACCGCATCAGAGGGGGGACTAAAGACGCATCTGGCTGACGGTAGTAGGGTGGTTGTGTTTCGGCCCAATAATGCATCCCAATGGGCATTCTTCGTTAGAAAATGTGCTAACACAGCCAACTATGAGCTAAAGGATCTTATTACGGATAAGGGTTCCGAATATCCCATTGGTGTAATAAGGTGGGCGATCCATGGTTGTTTAAATCTATTCTTTTCCGGTGATCAAAACTCAGGAAAAACGACGAATACTAGGGCGGCAGTTAGGGAAATAGACCGGAGACAGTCCATTCGGACCTTGGAGGCGGATTTTGAACTATACCTAAATGATGCATATCATGATAAGAACATCCTTGGTACCAGACCTAGCGAGAGACTGTCATTTCCTAAGCTAATTGAATTATTAAAGGCCTCGGATGCTCATACGATCCTATTCGGTGAGACAGCCAGTTTGGAACATGCAAAGCATTTAATTAACCTCTTGTTGGCCGGAACAAAAAGGGTAATCACTACTGGACATTGGCCCACTACGGATGAACTGGTATCGTATTTTGTACATTCTATGGGTGGATATGGATCAGCTGGTTCGGAGGATGTGGAGGCCTTGGTATCAAGACTCATTCATTTAGATATTCATTGTGTTAAGGAGAATAATGGGCATAGACATATCGATCGGATTACAGAAGTGATTCCCTATGACAGGGAGAACACGAACCTAGAGGTTAATCCAGGAATTGAAGGAAGTCTGGATGAAATAGCACATTATCTAAAGCTATTGACTCGGAAGAAAGCTTATTATACCAGAGATATTGTGATATATGACAAGGGGGAATATCATATGGTAAACCCCATCAGTAAGGAGCTTGCTAACATCATTTTATCGAATCTGCCGCCGGAGGATAAGACTTCTTTTATCCAGTTTAACACCTTGGTAAATGGGGGTGCTATAACTTCATGAGGACCGATATTATATGGGCTGCCAATAGCATGGATCGGCTATCAGAGAACTATGCAAAAGGCAGAGTTAGCATCCAAGATAGCATATTATATTTAATCATTGCATTCTCAATTCTATTTGTACTACTTCTGAGTATCGTAATCATTAATTCTAAAAAAAAGAATCGTTTATGGGTTGCACGACGAATGCTTAGGACAAAATCCTATGCCTTTGATCAAACTTTTTTATCAATCTATTACTATCTAAAAAACCTCCCACTCACAAGAAATTATATCGAGAGATTATCCAGTCGTTTTCGAATGAGCAGTCCCTGTGACAGAAAGACCATAGCGAGAAAGACAGTAACAACCTGCCTAATCTCCTGGCTATTTAGCCTCCTAGCCTTTGTATTCATATTTGTATCCAATCAACGCTTTATTACACTGATTATTGTGGGCTTTACCATTTACATAGTTAATTCTGAGGTTGTTGGTCGATTGGCAAAGATATTTGAGATTTCGACGCTCCACGAATTACAGAAGTTAATTGCTAATGTCGAGCATTATTTCTATGTGGAGTACCGAGTGGACGATGCTGTTTATCGATCGTTGGACCATCTCAGTCCCAATATGAAGGTGGCAGCAGATCAGATATACCAGCTTCTGTTATCCGATGAGAAGGAGGAAGCCTTAAGGGAGTATTATGAAAACATCCCAAATAAGTTTCTGAAAGCCTTTGTAAGCCAGTGTGTAGGGGCGATGGAACGAGGCGAGCAAATTGTGGATGGAAGCCCTTTATTTATCCGAAACTTAGAAAATCTGCATCGCGAAATTGATATTGAGATCGATAAGCTACAGCGATTGAGCATGGAGTTTCTTGGAGTTATACTATGTGTCATTGCACCGATCTTTTTTATTGACTTTGTGAAGCAATTTGCCATCAGTCTAAAAGAGAATATGGATGTATTTTACTATGGGAAGGAAGGGTTTTTGCTTGATATTGGGTTACTCCTTGTGATTGGCTGTATCTATACAATTATGCGCAAAAGTGCGGAATACACGCCCTATTATCAAGCAAACAACCGATGGCTGTTCATACTGGACCGCGTTCCCTTTATTAAAAGAGCCATGGATAATTATTGTGACAATAAGGCTACAAAGCTTGAACGGTTGAAACGAGAACTAAGAAACAGTGGTCATAATATGAGAGCGAGGCATTTTTTATTAAGAAGCTTTCTATTATCGGTATGCGTGGGTTTCATAGCTATAGGAGTAACTTTATATCTACAGGAAATAAGCCGGCAGCAGTTATTAGTGGTAGAACGAACGGATGTGGAGGTGTTAACCTCAGCAGCCAAGGAAAGCCAGTATGAAACTATGGGGAAGATAATTGAGGCTTATACATTGACTTACCTTAGTGAGACGCAGGACTGGCCAGTGACAAAGGATGTTCTGATCGAGAAATTAAAACGGGAGGGTACTATATACAACCAAATAATACAGGAGGTTTTGGCAGATGAAATCTATCGAAGAGTTGAGAAATATAAGAAGGAGTATTTCTCATTTATAGACTTAGTGTTGTGTCTTGTGTTAGGCTATCTGGCTTATTACATACCGAAAGGGATGCTGGTGTTCAACTCCACAGTATCAAAGGAGGCTATGGAAGATGAGGTCAACCAATTCAACGCCTTAATCTGTATGCTGATGCATATCGAAAGTATGACGGTAAAACAAATACTAGAGGAGTTAGAGGCTTTTGCAGTCGTCTTTAAGCAATCCCTTCGTGTCTGTCTGAATGATTATGGATCTGGTGATCGAATCGCCCTGAAGGAAATGAAGGATAGGGAACCCTATGAACCCTTCAGCCGAATCATTGACAATCTAATTCGGTGTGATGCCATGCCGATATACCAGGCATTTCATGAAATTAATGTGGAGCGGGACGGCTATATGGCGAAACGAAAACTGGCGAATGAGAAGTCCATACGAAAACGGGTGGTAAGAGCCTATGTTTTAGCAGCAGTTCCCTTTATATTACTATTTGCATATGGATTGGTGCCTACCTTAATGACATCGATGGGGGAGTTAAATGCAATGATCATGGAGTTAGAAAATTCGGCCTGGTAAATAAAATAGGTAAAATAATATTATATAATTGGAGGATTTATATGAAGACAAAAAACAGTTCTGATTTAGTAGTGAAGATATTTCTTATCGTAGTGGCAGTAATTCTGGTAGGCCTTTTAATCGCATGGTCAACGGGCGTATTCAAGGACAAAAAGCAGGATCTGAATGAGGGAACGGAGAAGATTGATCAGGTATTAAGCTCAGTCGCAGATTTTGATCTATTGGTATACGATGGATATACCATAAACGGCAAATCCCTGACAGACCTTATTGTCGATATGCAGAACAAGGAGGCAACGCTTTCCGTTGGAGTAAAAACACTAGCAGGATCAATACAATACTATAACTATAGTGTAACAGCGGATAATAATTTGGGTGCAGTTGTCACGATTACACCATCGACATCCAAAGCGGATGATGATTATATTAATCCTAGTGCAAGATTTCTAGGAGATATAGTTAAAAATATAAACAATGAAATCGTGTGTATTATGTTCACTCAGCAGAAGTAATGGGCGGTGTGGTGAGAAGTTATGAGATTCGATTATTATGAAGTTTCTTGAAGGTCAAAATAGGTATGTTTCGCTTACGAAATTAAGAAATGTTTATGAAGGGTGGTTACATGAAAAGTAAGTATAGTTTGGACTTAGTACCCTACATTTTCCTATCGGTAGTGGGTGTGGTATTAGTCGGTATCATAGTTTATTACGTTGTTAATACGGTACATAATACAACGAACCTAGCGGATCAGGTTATCTCTAGTACTGAAGAAACCGCTTCCGAGTATGCAGACTATGAAATCGCCAAATATGATGGGGAGGTGATCAGAGGTGCTGAAGTCGTTAATTTAATAAAAAAGCAATTAGGAGATTATGATGGTTCAGAAACAGCTCCAATCTTTGTTGAGGTCGTTACCAAATTATCCGGGACAACATATTCTAATAAATACGTTAATAAGGAATTCCTTGATGATATTAAAAATTTTTCCAGAGTCAGCAATTATATTAAGCCAACTGCATTATTTGGCAGTGAAGTAGTCAAAACATCAAATAATGTAATTTTAGGTGTTATGTTTCACCAGAAATAAGCTGTAAAAATCGGAGGAAATTGGATTGCGGGATGCAAGTACGAATGTCATTGAACTTATTATAGGAGCAATCCTCATGGGACTTGGACTCCTCTTCTTGAGCGTCCAATATACCACTCTGGAGGAATTGACGGACATTACGATTGATAAAGTGATTGAAGATAAGGAGATGTATCAGCAATACCAGAGCCTTTCCTATCATCAAATTACCGATGAAGAATTGTATGCAGCCATAATGGGATACAGAGAATATCCCATTACAATCGATGAGAAACTGATTCCAATCAACCAAAATGACTATTCATTATATTTGTCTTATGTCAAGGAGGGAACGTACGAGAAGCATTACATTTATGATGCGGATCGTAAGATAGTTCAGATAGTATATAAATTCCTTGGCACATTCTGAATATCGTAGTGCATATTACTCTGAGATATATAGACGTTTCTTGATGACCTTGTACCGACTAGAGATTATATAAAGGAGCAGATGTATGGATTTTCCGGGGAGACTGATAGCAGGACTGATAGCAGTTATATTGATTGTTATTTTCCCATTACAGTACATAGCACAATCGAATAGTGAAACCCTTGATTGCCTGGTAGAGGAGAGAACACGGGAATTTACCAATTCCATTCGTGAGAAGGGATATCTTGATATCCCCATGTACGAGGAGTATGTTGATTTTCTTGATGCAACTGGTGAATTATATGATCTTGAAATCGAGGATATATCTCCGGTGACAGGGGAAGAGGTGTCTTACATTAATAACAAGGAAGATACATTCGCTTCATCTAAGAACAATACTAACCGGATACAGATGTTATCCTATCAAGCGAATACTACAAAAGACTTAGTTGATTGGAGTGATACGATTGAATTCCAACCTTTTGCAGCCCACACTCATACTGCCGATTGCTTTGCGGGACACAACCATACTGTGAGTGGATGTACAGTTGGATACATATGCCATGACGGAGCTCTTGTTATTCAGCAAGCACATGGCATGACTCATGACACAGATTATAGATTTAATTGTGCTACCTGTGGGAAAACAATATTTTCTCTTACGACAGATTATTACGATACAAATGATAATTATTTTATAATGACAAGACGGTGGAGTAGTTATACAAATGATTACGAACTGACTAAGACCAATTATTTTATAGATAGTGACTATGGGGATAAAGGGCATAGTGAAGTATATAACATAGTGCGGAATTGGTATAAGATACCCGCAAATGCATATACGATTTATAAGAATTACCCGGAATTTAATTATACAGGTAATTATAATGAGCGGAGCTGGATCTCTACTACAAGCCCACCATCATGTCTACTACCAAACGACACAACATCAATTTGTGATCAAGTTGTAACCTCAATTACTGCAACAAATACTACTCAGACAGTAACAC
>CAYMLE010000034.1:0-20990 GCA_964391115.1 uncultured Herbinix sp.
TTTAAATAGTAAAAAATTGTATAGATGAACTAGAATATAATACTGAGTTTCTTTTATTAGGTTTACAAACTAAGTATCTTAACCTATAATATTAATTTGTATGGTGTTTACAATGTGCAGAATGCATAAAATAAGTGATTGCTTTATTGACTTTTTAATGGCAACTTAACATCATTAAATATTGCTATTATAAAAATGTCCAAAAGCATGGAGCGGAATTATGAAAACTATCAATTTCATACATTGAATGGGGGTGTTTCTTGGTGATTTTATAAATAATTCCACAACTCATTTTAGAACAACCATTTTACTTTGTAAACCTTAGATTAAAAATATGATGAAATGTTTATTCTTTTTTTATATTTTTCACCTAAAATCGCAATAGTTGATAGAATTATCGCAAAATATGATAGGTCAGAAAGCAAAAAATGAGATAGACTAGTATTATGGCATGAAAATCCGGAACAATGAAAAAAAACATATGCAATATGTACAAAGAAGGAAGGAACCTGTTATGTCAGTGATGTCGATTTTTAAAAAGAAAAGCTTCTATGTTATTCTCATTCTCATCTTGGCAGTGGTTGGTTATTTCACCTACGTTAAGATTATGGATAATAGGTATGAAGCACAGCAAGATGATTCTGTTATATCAGCAGATGACGAGTTAAAAGAGGACATGGATAGGGAGAACACCTATAGTGCCTATCTGAAGCAACATGAAGATGCCAGCAGGCCAGAAACCGAAATAGTTGTTGATTTATTTGATTATTCAGCAGCAGATAAGGTTGTCGAGTACGACACGTACGAGGGTAGAGAAAAGGTGTTGGTATCAGAGGATGGTGGCTTTGTAGAGTGGACAATTAATGCTCCTGAAGCCGGCTTATACAATGTTTACATGGAATATTTTCCGATTAAATCGAAGGGTATTGATATAGAAAGAACCCTTATGATTAATGGAGAGTTACCTTTCCAGGGGGCAGATGCTCTGAACTTTTCTAGAGTATGGGCCAACAGTGGTGAGGTGAAAACAGATAACCGAGGGAATGAGATTCGACCATCCCAGATGGAAACACCAAGATGGGAAACAAGCTACTTAAGAGATTCCGTAGGATATTATGTTGAGCCATATCTGTTCTACCTGAATGAGGGTGAGAACTCAGTGCAGATGTTGGCCACGAGTGAACCTTTTGCTATAGGAAGCATGGTATTAAGGCAGAAGAGTGAGCTAAAGAGTTATAGTGAATACATAGCAGAAGTTGATTTAAATGCATATCAGAATACGAATCCGGATTATATATATAAAAAGCAGGGTGAGGATGCAGAGTACAAGTCATCTCCTACCCTTTATGCAATCTATGACAGAGCATCTTCCAACACCGACCCTTATAGTGCATCTAAGATTAAGATGAATTCCATAGGTGGTGATGCCTGGAGAGTATCTGGACAGTGGATTGAATGGGATGTTGAAGTACCTGAGGATGGACTTTATAATATATCCTTTAAGGCAAAACAGAATTATAGCCGAGGCAAGGTGTCAACTCGTAATCTCACGATTGATGGAATAACACCATTTGCTGAAGCCGCTGATTTAGGTTTTAAATACAGTACTGGCTGGGAGCTTACCTATCTGGTGGATTCAGAGGGTAATCCATGTAAAATACCTTTAACAGCTGGAACACACACCATACGCCTAGAGGTTACTCTTGGAGAATTGGGTGATATTCTTACACTGATTGAAGATAGTGTTTATAGATTGAATGCCATTTACCGAAAGATCCTAATTCTAACAGGATCGAATCCGGATGCCTATCGAGATTATAATATTGATAAAGTATACCCTGGTGTAATCATAGCTATGAATGAAGAGATAAATCATCTGAATGAAATTGTGGATCGGTTAACAGTATACACTGGTCAAAAGGGTTCAGATTCAGCGGTAGCTGGTAATCTGGCTGAGCAGCTGAAGCGATTTGTTAAGAATCCAGATCTCATTCCCCGTACTATGATTAACTTTAAAGCAAATATAAGTGCCTTAGGAACCAGTATTATGCAGTTGAGTACTTCTCAATTAGATATTGATTTCCTATATGTTAGTGCTGATGGAGCGAAGCTCCCAGATGTTAGTGAGAATTTCTTTGGTAAGGTGGCTCATGAGGTTCGATCCTTTACCGCATCCTTCTTTGAGGATTACTCAACAATTGGAGATTATCATGCTGAAGGTAAAACCATTGAGGTTTGGCTGCTTTCTGGTCGTGACCAATCTACGATTCTAAAAAATATGATTGATGAGGTTTTCACACCAGCGAGTGGAATTGGTGTTAACGTTAAGCTAGTTGGTGGGGATGCGCTGCTTCCAGCAGTTGTTGCTGGTACGGGACCGGATGTGGCACTGACGGTGGGTGGTAATATCCCAGTAGATTATGCCCTGCGGGAGGCCGCCGTTGATCTAACTCAATTTGATGGATTTGAAGAATTGAAAAAGCAGTATCATGAAAGTGCTTTTGTGCCTTTTGAATTTAAGGGTGGTATCTATGGACTACCGGAAACACAGAACTTTAATGTGCTTTTCTATCGAACGGATATCTTGGGAGATGACTTAGGAATGAATTTACCTGAGGATCTGCCCCAAACATGGGATGAATTGATACAATTACTCCCGGTTCTACAGAAGAGCAATATGGAATTTGGATTACCTTCTAGTGAAAGAGTTATTAATGGTATCAAGAACCCGGATACCTCTGCCATGACTGCAATGTTGTATCAGAACGGCGCAAGATTGTATTCCGAGGATGGTAAGAAAACACTCTTGGATGCAGAAGCTGCAGTTGAGGCCTTTGAATTATATACGGATTTGTATGTAAACTATGGTCTACCTCAGATGTTCGACTTTGTAAACCGCTTCCGTTCTGGTGAAATGCCCATTGGTGTTGCGGATTATGTGAATTTCAATACATTAAGTGTTTTCGCTCCAGAGATTAGAGGTTTATGGGGATTTGCAATGATGCCAGGAACCGTTCAAGAAGATGGAACCATTGATCGTTCTGTTGCTTCTTGGGGTGAAGCTTGTCTTATGTTGAAAAATTCGGATGATTATGATGCCAGTTGGGAGTTCCTAAAGTGGTGGTCAGAAGCAGAAACCAAGATAAGATTTGCTCGTGAATTAGAGAGCATCATGGGAGCATCTGCAAGATATGCGACAGCCAATTTAGTTGCTTTTGAAGAAATGGCTTGGAGTACAGAAAATGCCGAGGTCATTGGAGAACAGTGGAAATGGGTTGTAGGTACTCCTAATGTGGCTGGTGGATATTCTACTACACGACATATGATTAATGCATTCCGTAAGGTTACTTATCAGCATGAGGATCCAAGAGAGACATTATTGGATTATACAAGAACCATTAATGATGACATATTAAATAAACGTATAGAATTAAAACTAGATATTGATTAATATGTTGCTTAAGATTTAATGAAATTGCTTCTAGGCTCCTTTAGGAACCTGGAAGCAGTTAATAAGTCAAGAGGTATTAAATCTGATAAAGTAAGGCATGGAGCGAAGGTGTGAGGTAAGCGTAACATGCATTTGGAAGAGAGGAAGGTTCTATGAGTTCTAATTTTGATAAGTGGAAAGAGAGAAAGAAAAGGGATGCATCCTATACCCTAAAAGCCATGTGGAAAAGTAGGGTACAATATGCGTTTCTGGCTCCATATGCCATATTATTCTTTATATTCTATGTAACACCGGTAGTGATCTCGATTTACTACAGCTTTACCTATTATAACGTTCTTACCCCTCCGCAATACATTGGGTTACAGAACTACATCAACCTAATACTTGATGATGATATTTTCCTGATTTCAGTACAGAATACATTCCTATTAGCAGTGTTAACAGGTCCCCTTGGATATATGATGTCATTCCTGTTCGCCTGGTTAATCCATGAGCTTCCTAGACATCTAAGGTCAATATTTGTATTGATCTTCTACGCACCGACCATAGCGGGTAATCTGTACATGCTATTCGGTACGATCTTTAGTAGTGATGCTTATGGTTGGGCGAATGCATTATTGATTGACTGGGGTATCATCAATGCTCCTATGTTATGGCTGACGGATCCGAAATACATGATGACGGTAGTTATTATCGTAGTTCTGTGGATGAGTTTAGGTAGTGGATTCCTATCCTTTATCGCAGGTCTTCAAACCATCGGAGTGGATCAATATGAAGCAGGTTATGTGGATGGTATTAAAAACCGTTGGCAGGAATTATGGTTCATAACACTTCCCAACATGAAGCCGATGTTATTATTTGGTGCAGTTATGGCCATTACACAATCCTTCAGCGTAGGTGAAGTAGCGAATGCCCTATGTGGATTCCCTAGTACAGACTATAGAGCTAATACCGTAGTAAGCCATCTGATGGACTTCGGTTCCATCCGGTTTGAGATGGGCTATGCATCAGCAATTGCAACTATATTATTCTTGGCAATGATTTTATCAAAGAGGGCGGTAGGAGCCTTGTTGAACAAAGTAGGAACCTGATAATTGTAGGTTTAAAGTTTAAGTAAGGGAGATAAGATTTCATATGAGTATATTAAAAAAAAGAAAACCAAATAGGTCAAGGGCCGGTGACTTTTTCGTATATATTGTCCTGGCTGGTTTTGGATGGTTCTTTCTCTTTCCTTTGTTATATGCAGTCAACAGTGCGTTCAAACCGTTAGATGAATTATTTCTCTTCCCTCCGAGGCTCTGGGTAAGCAATCCTACCTTTGACAACTTCGCGGATTTATTTGTTCTAATGGGAAAGACTTGGGTACCATTCACTAGATACATATTTAATACAGTATTTATTACTGTGGCTGGTACATTAGGGCATCTGTTGTTAGCCTCTATGGCAGCTTATGTATTATCAAAGTATAGATTTCCGGGTGGAAGAACCTTCTTTATGATCGTTACAACCGCTCTCATGTTTACCCCCCAGGTTATGGCTATTCCGAACTACCTGGTTATGACAAAGCTGGGCTGGGTTGACACCTATCTATCCATTATCGTACCTGCCTTTGCAGCGCCGATGGGATTGTTCCTTATGAAACAGTTCATGGAACAGATTCCCGATGCTCTGATTGAAGCAGCTAAGGTGGATGGAGCAAAGGAAGTACGTATTTACTTCCAAATTGTTATGCCCCTTGTTAAACCCGCATCCTTAACTTTGTCGATCTTCTCAATTCAGAGTCTGTGGAATACAAGAGCATCTAACTTTATCTATGCAGAGGAATTAAAGACCTTGCCCTTCGCCCTATCCCAGGTTATTAGTGGTGGTGTAGTAGCAAGAGCTGGTGTTAGTGCGGCTATTTCTATGGTACTTATGATTGTGCCACTAGTATTCTTTATCTTTGCGCAGAGTAACATTATTGAAACCATGGCAAGTTCAGGCATTAAGGAGTGAGGTGATTATGATGAAAAAAATGAAATTAATTTTGGCGAGTCTTTTACTCTTAATCACTGTAATAGGTCCGGTTTCAAGAGCTTCCGCAGAGACTACCAACTCCAACTTCTATACATATAGTTATGACTATTTCGGTGATGAGATGCATTCACCGAATGCATATTCAGCGGAATCTGTTTTGTTTGGGTCTGCTTTAGGTGAAGAGGTTGGCAACTTTTTTAATCCTTCCAGCCTGTACGTACGGGACGATTTACTTTACATCGTAGATACAGGTAACAATCGAATTGTTGTAGTCGATGGTAACTTAACATTAAATCGTATTATTGATAAAGTTATGCTTGATGGTCAGGAAAGTATGCTACTTCATCCACAGGATGTATTTGTAGCAGCCAATGGCGATCTTTATATCTGTGATACAGATAATTTTAGAGTTCTTCATACCGATAAGGACTTAAATGTTATTAAGGTAATCTCTAAGCCAGAAGACGAGACAATTCTTGAGGATTCCAATTTTATTCCTAGAAAATCGGTTGTTGATACGGCTGGTAGAATCTATGTGCTTGCAGCCAACGTAAATAAAGGCTTGATGGAATTTGATGCACAAGGTAATTTCGTTACCTACATGGGTGCTAACCCGGTTAAGGTTTCCTTCATGGAGGTATTAAGAAAAAGATTGATGACTAAGGAACAGAGAGAACGAATGGTACAATTTGTTCCTACAGAGTACAGCAATATTTCAATTGATACAGAAAACTTTATCCTTGCAACAACCAATACCTTTACCACAAATGAGTTGAAAACTCTGGAGGGTGTTAAGCCTATTCGAAAGCTAAACTCCCTTGGTGGCGATATCCTAGTTAACAATGGTTATTTCCTGCCAGTTGGTGATGTAATGTGGGGTACCGGTGGTGACATCAGTGGTCCCTCTAGATTGGAAGATATTACGCCGATGGAGAATGACACTTATTTTACCATTGATCGAAACAGAGGAAGAATCTTCGGATATGATTTCCAGGGTAATATGCTTTTCGCCTTTGGCGGAACTGGTAATCGTAAAGGATATTTCTTATATCCAGTGTCAATTGAGCATATGGGAACGGATCTATTCGTATTGGATAACCGTGCTGCAACCCTTACAAAATTTACTCTAACAGAATATGGTAAGCTGATTAATACAGCCCTTGCCCTATATAAAGAAGGTAAGTATGACGAATCTGCTGAGTATTGGAGAGAGGTATCAAAACTTAATAGTAACTATGACCTAGCTAATATCGGTATCGGTAGATCACTGCTTCGTCAGGGTGAGTATGCAGAGGCAATGAAATATTTTGAGAGTAAGCGTGATACAGATAATTACTCTAAGGCCTTTGCAGAATATCGAAAAGAATGGGTAGAAGATAATATCGGAAAGCTTATCGCTGGCTTTGCCGTATTAATAATGCTTCCTAGTGTCATACGTATCATTAAGAAGCTGATCAAGGGAGGTGCACGGAAATAATGAGTATTAAGACTGCTTTTCAAAAAGATAAATTATCACATCTATGGAAAACGTTAAATTACAGCCGCCATGTTATCTTTAGACCCTTTGACGGTTTCTGGGACCTTACCCATGAAAAACGTGGTTCTATGGGTGCTGCACATATCATTGTATTACTTGTGGTAATGACACAGGTATGGACCTGGACGTATTCATCCTTTCCGTTTTACTTTCCTCAATGGGAGTATTTCAACCTGTTTATGAGAGTATTACCTACGCTGGTACTCTTTTTAACCTGGTGTATTGCTAACTGGAGCTTGACTACACTTATGGATGGTAAGGGTAAGTTGAGTCAGATTTATATGGCTACGGCTTATGCTTTAACTCCCTATGTGTTGATACGGATACCATTAATCTTTTCAACCTATGTACTAACCTTAGAGGAATATACCTATTACGATGTGTTTTACAATCTATCAACCATTTGGTGCGGTTTATTGATTATTGTTGCCATGATGCAAATTCATGATTTCACAATTAGTAAAGCAATCTTTACCACCATAATTACCATAGTAGCTATGATGGTTATTATATTCCTAGTTATTATGTTCTTCAGCTTAATCACTCAAAGCTTCGGATATTTCGTTTCCTTATACAAAGAAGCTGCATTCAGATTATATTAATCCGTGGAAGGAGGAGATTATTAAATGAATCGAATAAAGATATTTAAATTACTGCTATTAATCGGCCTCTTACTAGGTGTGATGTCTGCATGTAGTAAGGAAGTAACAGTGGAAGAATTTGAGGTTTATACCAGTGATGAGCCAACGGATGAGGAAGTTGTAATAGAAAATAGCAATCTAGAATTGCATTTCCAACCCACAACAACCCAGTTTTATGTAGTTGATAAGAAATCAGGATACACCTGGTACTCCAATCCTGTGGATGCAGAGGGTGACCCCCAAGCCTTAGGATTACAAAAAAAGGATCTGTTATCAACGATAAATTTGAAATACAATACGGAATCCGGTACAGCCACAACCATGACAAGTTTTGGTTCAAGTGTGGAAAAAGGGAACTTTAACTATGAAGTTGTGGATCAAACGATCAAAGTAAACTACACCATTGCGGATATGGAAAGAACCTATATCATTCCTACTGGCGTAGGCGAAACCCGTTTCAATGAATTTTTTGATAAGATTGACGAAGCCAAGAAGGTTCTGGTAAAGAGTAATTATAAGATCTATGATCCTGCAAAACTTCGTAAGGGTGAAAATGCAGAGGAACTTCTGGCCTTGTATCCTGCCTATGAGACGGAGAAGGTGTATGTACTTCGTGAAGGCTCTAATAAGCAGCTTATGGTTATGATGGAGGAGCTGTTTGCAGCAGCCGGGTATAACCAAGCGGAATACACGATTGACACAGAGTCCTTACAGGGTGGAGCGGCCAAAGATATTCCCATGTTCAATGTTTCCATAGAGTACACCTTAGAGGATGACTCATTAGTAGTAACGGTACCAATGGACAAAATTGAATATAAGACGAATTTCCCTATTGTTGAATTGAGACCTCTAGCTTACTTTGGAGCAGCAGGAACCACAGAAGATGGATTTATCTTTATACCAGATGGTTCTGGAGCAATCATTAATTACAACAACGGAAAACAGACTCAAAATGTATACAAAACAGATATTTATGGTTGGGACTATGCAAAGGTTAGAAAATCCCTTGTTGATGAAAGTATGGCAAATCTACCGGTATTTGGTATGAGCAATTCAGATGCCTCTTTCCTCTGTGTATTAGAGAAGGGTAGTTCTCATGCATTCCTAGAAGCAATGGTTAGTGGCTATCTTAACAGCTATAACTATGTAACATCAAACTATTATATGCTACGTAATGCCTTAATGGATATCTCCGCAAAGTCGGATAGAACCGTTCGTCGTTTCCAGGAAAACCTGCCGGAAGAGGATATCGTTCAGAGATATTTATTTATCGACGATACTGGTTATACCTCAATGGCGACTACCTATCGTGAGTATCTGATGGAGCAGTATCCTGAACTTACGAAGAAGACGGAATCCGATCTTCCTGTAGCAGTAGAATTGATTGGTGCTGTTGATCGAACGAAGCATGTGATTGGAATTCCTACTAGACAGCCGGACGAATTAACTTCTTATAAGGAGGCCCAGGCTATAATTGAGAAATTAGTAAGTCAGGGAATGTCCGATCTGAATGTGAAATATTCTGGTTGGTTTAATGAGGGTGTTTTACATACAGCTCCGAATAAGGTTAAATTAATCTCCGAATTAGGAAGAAAGAAAGACTTTAAAAACCTAGTTAGCTATGCTGATGATAATGGTGTGGATCTGTACTTGGGAGCTTCCTTCCAGTTTATTTATAACAATAACATCCGGGATAATTTCATGGCGATTCGTGATTCTGCTAAATTCTTAAGTGGTGAAGTCGTTGAATTATATCCGTTTAACCCGGTATTTTACGGTGAAGCAGATTGGCTTGACACCTATAATCTAGCAAAGCCGAACTATTATATGAAGAATATTGATGCATATGCGGATAAGATTGCTGACTTGGGCGTTAACAATATCGCATTCAACGATATTGGTGAGATCCTAAGTGCTGATTACAACATCAAAAGGGAAGTCAGCAGAGAACAGGCGATGAACCTTCAGGCTGCGAAGTTGTCTGAATTGAAGCAGGAAGGCTACAACCTAATGATTAACTCCGGTAATCTCTATGCAGTACCATATGCTGATTTTATTGTGAATCTTAACCTTAACTCCAAGGGTTATAACATTATTGATGAGGAAATACCTTTTACACAAATTGCTCTTCATGGTTTAGTATCCTATGCTGGTACGTCACTTAACCTTTCTCAGGATTATGAGAAAGATTTACTTAGAACAATAGAAACTGGTGCTGGCCTCTACTATACCTTTATGGATGCTGATGGCTTTGAACTCCAAGACAGCCGTTACATACATTATTATTCCTCAGATTTTGAGAACTGGGAAGAAAAAGCGGTAAGCCTATATCAGAGTATGAAGGAAGATCTTGGCCACATATTCAATCAGTATATTGTTAACCATGAGAAACTTGCCAACGGTGTATATATGACCGAATACGAGGATGGTACCCAGGTAATTGTAAATTACAATACGAGTGCTTACACCCACAATGGCAACGAAGTAGCTGCGAGGAACTATCTTGTGGAAGGAGGTAAGCAATAATGAGTAAAGTTAAAAAACATAAGAAACCGAAGACAATGGCGCACAAGAATGCGATCACCGGATACTTATTTATATCCCCCTTTATCATCGGATTTATTGCATTTTTGCTAATACCGTTGGGACAGTCCCTTAGAATGGCATTCAGTACCCTAACCTTTAACAATGGTATTGTTTACACCTTTGTTAAGTTTAGCAACTTCAAATATGCCTTTACTGTGGATCCAAATTTTGTTACCTATATGTCCAATGAATTGCTTCGAATGGCATATTCCGTTCCATCCATCATTATCTTTAGCTTTTTCATCGCTATCGTATTAAACCAAAAATTCAAGGGAAGAGGTCTAGTCCGAGCAGTGTTTTTCCTACCGGTTATTCTCTCCTCTGGTGTATTAGTTGGATTGGAAACAAATAATACCCTAATGGCTGGCTTAAAGGATGTCATTGCGGAGCAATCAAATCTTACCAGTATCACCGATACCGTTAAGAAGTTGTTCTTGGCAGAAGGCGAATCCATGGGATTGATCAATTACGTATTCCAGGCAGTAGATCAGGTGTATGAGATTGCTATCTCCTCCGGTATTCAGATTATTATCTTTTTATCCGGTCTGCAAACAATATCACCAAGTATGTTTGAAGCAGCAAAAATCGAAGGGGCTACAGCTTGGGAAACCTTCTGGAAGATTACCTTCCCAATGATTAGTTCTTTAATCCTTGTAAATGTAATCTACTCAATCATTGATTTCTTTGTAAAGACAGATAACGAGGTTATGACATTGATAAAGGAAACTATGGTATCCAAGGCGGATGGATATGGCTTGAGCTCGGCAATGGCATGGGCGTATTTTGCGGTGATAGCGGTTATCATTGGAGTCATATCAGCAATTATTTCAAAGAAGGTATACTATTATGAGTAGAATGACGAGTATATTCAAAAACAAAAAAGAAAAAGAAATCATGATTAAGCCCAGCATGAGCTTCCGTGAGAGAAACCGCCTTTCAAACGGGTATCTATTGAAAAAGAAGATTGGGTCTACCATTTTTAATGTTTGTCGTGCCATCATGCTATTTGGTCTAACCTTTTTAATCCTTCAACCGATTTTAACTAAACTATCGGTCAGCTTTATGTTGGAGAGGGACCTGTATGATGCAACTGTAATAAATATTCCCAGAAACTGGACTTTAGATAATTATAAGCTTTCATCACAAATGATGAACTTCTCAAAGTCTCTGATTAATACCTTGTGGATATCAGCTGTGGTAGCCTTATTACAGATGGCATCGACCACCTTGGTTGGTTATGGTTTTGCTCGATATAACTTTCCTGGTAAAAAACTATGGTTTTTTGCGGTAGTTCTATCGATCGTAATTCCACCTCAGACGATTCTTTCAGCGCTTTACTTAAACTTCAGATTCTTTGATGTCTTTGGACTGATCAAATTATTTGGAGGAGAACCAATCAACCTGCTGAATTCTCTAGCACCTTATCTTTTAATGAGTGCGGGTGCAATGGGCTTAAAGAATGGTTTGTATATCTTTATGTTACGACAATACTTTAGAGGAATTCCTAAGGAGTTAGAGGAAGCAGCTTATGTGGATGGCTGTGGTAAGTTAAAAACATTCCTGGTAATTATGTTACCAGATGCGAAACCTATGCTTACCTCAATTTTCCTGTTCTCCTACGTGTGGCAATGGACCGATACCTTCTATGCATCCCTATTCATGCGTAAGCATAATCTGTTGTCGAACGCCCTTGCTGGACTAGCGGAAGGCTTAAGAGCATATATATCGAATATTAGCCAAGGCTCACAGATGGCATCTGAGGGTTATATTCAGGCAATGATTTCTACCGGTACCATCATGGTAATCTTACCGCTAATTATCATATATTTAGTGGCACAGAAGGGCTTCGTTGAAAGTCTTGCACAGGCCGGTATTAAGATGTAACAGATTGATTTGTATATTAATATCTTTATTTATGAAAGTTATCTTATTAGGTAGCTGAATATAAAAACAATACGGCTATTTCAGATGAAATAGCCGTATTGTTAAAATAAGAGGTTTGTAAAAGGGAACCTATTAACGACATAACGTAACTATGCTAAACCATCATAAAATAAAGCTTATAATATAGTGGTGGGGAAAAGGAAGGTAATTATGGTTGGATTAAAGGATAAGTACAAGGATTATTTTAAGATTGGAGCCGCCGTTAGTACTCGAACGGTTGAGACTCATGCAGAGCTCTTAAAAGCTCATTTTAACAGTCTTACCTGTGAAAATGAGACAAAATTCGTAAGTATTCAGGCTAAAGAAGACAGCTATAATTTTAAGAAGGCTGACAAGATTGTTCAATTTGCCAGAGATAATGATATGGCTATGAGGGGACACACCTTTACCTGGCATAACCAGACTCCAAAATGGGTTTTTGAGGATGCGGATAAAGAGCTAGTTCTATCAAGATTAAGAAAGCATATGGAGATTGTTGGACGGAGATACGAAAAGGATTTCTACTGCTGGGATGTTGTAAATGAAGCAATTGAAGACAAGACGGATTTATTTTTAAGGGTTAGCCCTTGGACTGAAATTGTTGGTGAAGATTTCATGGATTATTCCTTTCGTTTAGCGAAAGAAATTCTTCCCGAGACAGAGCTCTTCTATAATGATTATAACGAAACCGATCCTGTAAAAAGAGATAAAATATATGAAGCAGTGAAAGGTATGCTCGATCGAGGAGTACCAGTTGACGGAGTCGGTCTTCAGTGCCATTGGAACATCCACAAACCCTCTATGGATCAGATAAAAAGAGCAATAGAGAAGTATGCTGATCTGGGACTTAAACTACACGTTACTGAGATGGATATCTCTCTATTTGCACATGATGATAAATCAGGAGTAGATAAGCCTACCGAAAAGATGCTTGAGATGCAGGCAAAAGTTTATGGAGATGCGTTCGCATTATTCCGCGACTATAAGGGTATTATAGAGAATGTCACTCTTTGGGGTGTTGCAGATGATGTGACTTGGTTAAGTAATTTCCCGGTTTGGAATCGTAAGAACTGGCCATTGTTATTTGACGATAATCATCAGCCTAAGGAAGCCTTCATGAGATTAATGGATTTCTAAAAGCATTTTACCATTTGGTTAAGTGTAAAGACATACGATGCTTATGTTAATGACGAATGACGTTTCACAATCAATACATAGAGAAATTAGGAGGGAAAATAATGCAGGATAAAATGGCTTATATGGATGAGACATTAAGCTTTGTGGAAAGAGCCAGTGATTTGGTATCCCGAATGACCTTAGAAGAGAAAGTATTTCAGACACTGCATACAGCTCCAGCGATTGAAAGACTAGGAGTGAAAGCATATAACTGGTGGAATGAGGCACTCCATGGAGTTGCCAGAGCCGGTGTTGCCACAGTATATCCCCAGGCTATCGGATTGGCAGCAACCTTTGATGAGGATCTGTTAGAAGAGGTTGCGGATGCAATCTCAACTGAGGGTAGAGCGAAATTCAATATGCAGCAGAAATACAACGATACCGATATTTATAAGGGGCTTACCTTCTGGTCCCCGAACGTAAATATCTTCCGTGATCCGCGATGGGGAAGAGGTCATGAAACTTATGGTGAAGATCCCTATTTAAGTTCTAGACTAGGAGTTCGATTTATCAATGGAATCCAGGGACATGATGATAAATATATGAAGTCGGCTGCTTGTGCAAAGCATTTTGCAGTACATTCCGGTCCTGAGGATGTTAGACATAGCTTTGATGCAGTGGTATCGAAACAGGATCTATATGAGACCTATCTACCTGCATTCAAGGCCTGTGTTCAGGAAGCTGGAGTGGAAACGGTCATGGGTGCTTATAATCGTACCAATGGAGAGCCCTGCTGTGGAAGCAAGACCCTGTTACAGGATATTCTTCGTGATGATTGGGGCTTTGAGGGCCATGTAACCTCCGATTGTTGGGCTATTAAGGATTTCCATGAGTATCATAAGGTGACCTCAACTCCGGTAGAATCCGTTGCTCTGGCTATGAATAATGGCTGTGACTTAAACTGCGGAAATATCTATGGAAATCTGCTTCTAGCAGTCCGAGATGGCCTGGTAGAGGAAAAGACACTTGATAGAGCGGTAACCAGGTTGGTAACGACAAGGATGAAGCTTGGATTGTTTGATAGCACGGAGAAGGTTTCCTTTAACTCCATCGGATATGATCAAGTGGATTCAAGGCAGCATAAGAAATTGAATCTTAAAACCTCCAGAAAGTCCATCGTTCTTCTTAAAAATGAAGATAATATGCTCCCTCTGGATCGATCAGCGATACGAACCGTAGGAGTTATTGGACCCAACGCAGACAACCGTAAAGCATTGGTAGGTAACTATGAAGGAACAGCTTCTGAATATATTACCATATTAGAGGGTATCAAAGATTATCTTGGTGACTTTACTCGTGTATATTACTCAGAAGGTTGTCATTTGTTTAAGAATAAGGTTAGTGGCCTTGGTATTGAAAATGATAGAATAGCAGAAGCTCGTGCTGTCTGTGATATGAGTGATGTTGTAGTTGCATGCTTCGGTCTTGATCCCGGCTTGGAGGGTGAGGAAGGTGACCAGGGTAATGAGTTTGCCAGTGGTGACAAGCCAAACTGTAATCTTCCAGGAATCCAAGAGGAGGTTCTGAAAGAACTTTACAAGAGCGGCAAACCAATCATACTGGTATTACTATCCGGTAGTGCATTGAGTATCCCTTGGGCAGATGAACATATTCCTGCGATTGTTCAAGGCTGGTATCCTGGTGCTCAGGGAGGTAAAGCAATCGCTGAAATCCTGTTTGGTGATTACTCTCCGGAGGGTAAGCTTCCAGTAACCTTCTACCGAACCACAGAAGAGTTACCTGACTTTACGGATTATAACATGAAGAACAGAACCTATCGTTATATGGAACAGGAGGCTCTGTATCCCTTCGGTTATGGCCTATCCTATTCGAAATTTGAGCTCTCAAATATCGCTGTTGATATGGATGAAATCGTACTAGGAAAAGACATTACCTGTACGGTAGATATCGCTAATATTGGTGATATGTCCGCAGCAGAGACGGTTCAGCTTTATGTTAAAGCAAAGCAGGAAGGGGCACCTAATTGGCAGTTGAAAGGCTTAAAGAAGGTATATCTACATCCAGGTGAATCGGATACAGTGAAGCTAACCCTTAAGAACGATGCGTTTGGATTGTTCGATAAGGATGGGAAGCTGGTTCTGAACGAAGGCGATTATGAATTATTTATCGGTACTAGTCAACCCGATTCAAGAAGTATAAAACTTACAGGTAAAACACCCTATAAAAAAGTTTTGCGCTCCCAAAAAACTGAAATTCTGTAGATAAATAAAAGCGGACGCATATTGCGTCCGCTTTATTAAAAAACTAAGATGTATAGTGATAATTTGTAGGAGTTTGTATTACAGGAAAAATGACAAATACTTATACAAGGTATCCAAGACATAAACTAATAAGGTAAACAAGGAGGAATTATTATGGAATACAGTCAGTGTTGGCTATCCTATCATTCAGTTACAAACTATTCTGATATGGAGCTACTTCAGAAGGTATATGTATGCAATGATAATATAAAGGCTGGTAAGATAACAGAGAATGCCGTTAAGGAGCTAACCGTTTCTTTGAAAAGTATGCTGAATACTAGTACGGAAATCGAACAGGTAGATTCTAGTCAGGTTAGGGATATCAAGTCCGGTGTTATCCTGGGACTTACCAATAGTGAAGCTTTTTCTACACTTGAGGGGTCAAATAAGCTATCTGAGGAAGGATATCTTCTAAAGCAGGAGAATAATCTGATCTATATTATCGGTCAGACCGAAAAAGGATTGTTGTACGGTACTTTTGATTTGATACGTAAAATCGCTACCGGACAATCCATTCGAAATCTGAATATTGTCGAGAACCCTAAGAATCCATTTCGTATGCTCAATCATTGGGATAATTTGACCGGCGATATCGAACGAGGCTATTCCGGACAATCCTTTTTCTTTAAATTGGAAGAAGTGCTTGTAAATAATCGAATATTGGACTATGCTAGAATAGTATCCTCTGTTGGGATTAATGCGGTGGTTATCAATAATGTAAATGTCCGTGGAGCAGCAGCTTCTGGACTTATCACGGACCGTTATCTTCATAAACTCCGTGAGATGGCTGATATTTTCGAGGGCTATGGTATTAAGTTATATGTGAGTGCTAACTTTGCTGCTCCAATGGAACTGGGTGGTTTGCCAACTGCGGATCCACTGGATGATCAGGTTGCTGAGTGGTGGATGAAGTGCGTTGCGAATATATATGATAAAATTCCGGGATTTGGAGGCTTTTTAATTAAAGCAGATTCCGAAGGCAGACCCGGTCCCTTTACCTATAATCGGACTCATGCAGATGGTGCAAATGTACTTGCTAGAGCCTTGAAGCCCTTTGGTGGTCTTTTAATCTGGCGTTGCTTTGTATATAACTGCCTACAGGATTGGAGAGATTATAAGACAGACCGTGCAAGGGCCTCCTATGATAATTTCATGGGATTAGATGGTAAATTCGAAGAGAATGTTATCCTTCAGATAAAGAACGGACCGATGGATTTTCAGGTAAGAGAACCCGTCTCTCCTTTGTTTGGTGGTTTAAAGAAGACGAATATGATGCTAGAGGTACAGGCTGCACAGGAATATACCGGCCAACAAAAACATGTTTGCTATTTGATTCCTATGTGGAAGGAAGTATTATCGTTCAACACCTATGCTACAGAGGAGGCTTCAACGATAGCGGATATCGTATCCGGTAGAACCTACAATCAGGTTTATTGTGGTATGTCAGCCGTAACGAATACCGGTGATGATTATAACTGGACTGGCCATGACCTTGCTGGAGTTAATTTCTATGGCTTTGGAAGATTATGTTGGGATACGGAGCTATCCTCCGAACAAATAGCTGAGGAGTGGGTAAAACAAGTATTCCCTCACGATGAAAATGTTTATCAGGTGGTTATGGGCATATTAATGGGTTCCTGGCCAACCTATGAAAAATACACATCTCCTCTCGGAATTGGCTGGATGGTAAATCCAAATCATCATTACGGACCGAATGTAGACGGTTATGAATATGATAAATGGGGTACGTATCATAGAGCGGACCGAGACGGTATGGGAGTAGACAGAACAAAGAACGGTACAGGCTATGCATCTCAATATAATGAGCCCAATGCGTCTATGTATGAGAAGGTTGAAACTTGTCCAGAGGAATTACTTCTATTCTTCCATTATGTTCGATATGATTATCAATTAAAGACAGGAAAAACCTTGATTCAACATATCTATGATACCCATTTTGAAGGGGTAGAAGAGGTAGAGAAGATGGTTGCTGATTGGAGGAGTTTGGAGGGATTGATTCCGGATGATCTCTATAAGAGAGTAGCCGACCGTTTCAATGTTCAATTAGAGAGCTCTAAGGAATGGAGAGATAGAGTAAATACGTATTTCTACCGTAAGGCAGGAGTTGACGACGCTAAAAACAGGACGATTTATTATTAATTTAAAACTAATATAACAACTAATATAACAACTAAATATTCACAAAGAATCTACTTATACTTGTTGCTTGGTGGATGGAATTCTTCTTCTATTGATTTTAGTTACCTTCATATAAAAATGGAATGACTAAAATAAGATACCGATAAGGAGGTGTTTTTACAAAAACCACAGTTGATTCAGCTTTGTACACAGCAGATTACCGGTTCAAAGGAATAGGCGAAAAACCATTTATGGGGGACGACGATCGGTAACAGGACTGACCATACTCATAACATAGAATTAAGAGGAGGTAAAAAGCAGAATGAGCAAGAAGCTAGGTATGATTTTGAAGAAGCTTACCATGGCTGCTGTTGCAATTGCAATGGTGTTTACCGTAATGTCGCCGGCATTTGTAAAAGCAGCGGTAAAAGCTCCGACTTTGAATGCTACAGAAGCAACAATTGTAGTCGGAAAATCATTTAACTTCAACATCAAGGGGAAGGTTAAGGGGGCTACCTACGAATGGACAGCCAACAACGATGAAGTTGTGCGTATTAATAAGGCCAATGGAGTCGTTACCGGTGTTGGAGAAGGAAAAACTCAGATTAGTTGTAGAATGAAAACAGGCAACAAAACCTACCGATTAACCGCTAAGGTAACGGTACTAAAACCTGCGGTTAGAGTTGCGATCACAAACAAGGTAGATTCTTTGAATGTGAAGGATTATTACAAACTCAAAGTGACGCTTACACCTGCTAGCTCTACTGATATTGTAACCTGGGCTTCCAGCAATGAGGATGTTGCAAAGGTTGATACAGATGGTTCTTTCGTTATACGAAAAGAAGGAACGGTTACCATATCTGCAACTACAATAAGCGGAAGAAGTGACAGCGTTACGATACAGATCGGTGACGGTGCAGTGGAAGACACGGAGAAGCCTTCTGAAGATGGTGGAGCAGATGATGTAACTAAGCCAGAAGACAAACCAGAAGATAAGCCCGAAGATAAACAGGAGGAAGCTAAGGTTCTTAAGACCGTCTTAGATGAGAACTTTACAACCAACACTGGTTTATTCACAGGCCGTGGAGATGCTAGCGCCATTCATACGACTGCTGGCCGAGATGCAGAGGGTGGTAAAGGATATGTTTCTGTAAGTGGACGTACCGCTAACTGGCATGGTGTTATTGCTGATCTTACTGAACTGATTGTACCCGGTGCAACCTATCAGGTATCAGCTTGGGTAAGATATACCTCCGGTGAGGATATTGAGGTCATTAAAGCAACACAGGAAGCAGTAGACATTGAAGGAACAAATTATCTCGGCATAACCGGTGATGTTGAGGTTAATAAGGGTAAATGGACTAAGATCTCCGGTATCATGGAAGTAGCTCCTGGTACAACAAAATGCATGGTGTACTTTGAAGCTAATAATTTAATCGATTTCTATGTGGATAATGTTATGATCGAACAACTTGATGTCAGTGTTAAAGAAGAAGTAGTGGAAGAGATTGAGAAAGCGAAAGCCGGCGACATCGTTTATAAGAATGATTTTGAAGGCGATCGTATTCTTGATGCCAGGGTAGGCTCTGAGCGTAGTATTACTTCCGAGTATTCTAAAAATGGAGCATCCGGCCTTCAAGTTACTCGTACTGCAGGTTGGGATGGTGCTGGTGTTAAATTTATCAGTGCAAATGATATCAAGATTAAGAGTCTTTATGGTTCAACCGTACATGTAAGTGCTTATGTTATGTATATGGATGGTCCAGATGAGGTTAACTTCAAGCTGAATAACAGGATGGAGTTGGTAGAAGATTCTGATAATATTCTCACACAGATAGCGGTTAAAAAGGGTGAATGGACCTTAATTGAAGCAGATTGCAATGTTGCTGACGGTACAGCTGGTAATATGGTATTTATCGAAACCGACAACGATGGAGCGCTGACCTTCTACATGGATGATGTAGAGATTAAGGTTGTAAAATGATATCCCTATTTCATGATATAAGGAGGAGAAATTAGTGAGTAAAAGGCTATGGAAAAAGGCAATAACTGCTGTACTTACAGCTGCATTGCTAATGACAACTAATAATGTAGCTTCCCTTAATGCATCTGCGGCTGAGAAAACATATATAGAAGGGGTTTACACCAATTTTCAGAAAGCGACTATGGCTACAGGAACAACAAAGCAAATCAAAGCCTATGTTGAGCCCGAGGATGCAACGATACAACGATTACAATATCGATCTTCCAACAGTAATGTAGCAACGGTATCAACCGCTGGATTGATTACAGCAGTTGCCCCGGGTACTACTACAATCACTGTGAAGGCTCTGGATGGTAGTAGCCAGGAAGAAACCATTAAGGTTACTGTATTAAAGGATCTAATCTTAATGGGTAAGCATGTAGATCAGGATAACGAAATTATCGTTCTGGATCGTACTTATGGTAATTTAACCATAGATTCATCCGTAGGTGATGCTGTTATCTATCTAGCAGGAATCACGGTTAGAAACAACCTGACCTTAGAAAGCGGTGAATATTCCGTAACGATGTATGATTCCACAGCAAACCTGGTTTCTTTTGACGGAGAGAAGGAGGATGAAATTGAAATCAAATCCTTTGCCACAGAGGAAGAAACAGTGGATGGAAAAACACCGAAACTGATCGTAGGTGATAATACCAAGATTGCAGAAATCCAAGCCAGAGTTAATGCGGCAATACGGCAAGAGGATGGCTCACAAATCAATGGCCTCCGATTCAGTCAGAATCAGGAAGGTAAGATTACAATCTACCTGGATGGCTATAATGGAGAGCTATTACTGGATGCTTCGATCGGTGACCTGGAGATTGTTTTAAGTAATAGTACTGTCGCTAATATAAATGTATCAGGCGGTGAAGACGTAGGACATATTCGTTTGATCAACGGAGGCGAAGCAACGATTACAAATGTAACACTTACCGGTGCAGCAAGTCTGGATTTGGCGGTTCCTACAGAGGAGGTAACGTTCGATAAGAAGGCTACTGGTTCAGCCCTTACGATAAGTGATACGGTTGGTACTCTAACGAATTCGGGTACAGATAGTAAAATTAATATTGCAGGCTCTGTAGATAATATTGTTACAGAAGGTTCCGGTGCAAGCATTGATGTCAAAAAGGACGGCTTTGCTGGAACAATTCAGATGAATGGTTCAGCAACCTTATACGGAGCTGGCGAAGTAGTAGAAGCATATGTAAATGCCGATTACTGTCGTATCGATACG
>CAYMLE010000035.1:0-20339 GCA_964391115.1 uncultured Herbinix sp.
GGGGACACCCTTCTACGAGCGATATGGTGAAGGCAATTCAACTGAGCTTCCAGAGGAAGAAACTGATCGTTTCATATATAAATTAACCAATACTATATTACAGGAGTATGGCTATCATCGGTATGAAATATCGAATTACTCCCAAGAAGGTTATGAATGTCGCCATAATTTATCCTATTGGACAGGAATCGAGTATCTTGGGTTAGGACTAGGTTCTTCCTCTTATCTGAATTCGTCACGCTTTCGTAATGTGGATAGTTTAACGGATTATCTTAAATTATGTAGTCGGAATGATAAAGATATCAACAAAGACATAAATAAGCAATCAAACCGAGAAGAAGATATAGGGTTAGATGATACCTTGAACTTGAGAGGAGATATAGAACGCTTAGATTCTGCCAGCAAGATGGAGGAGTTTATGTTCCTGGGTTTGAGAATAACCAAGGGTATCAGTAAATTACAGTTCTACGAAAGATTTGGTGTAACCTTTGACAGTATATACCAGTCTGTTGTAGAAGGACTCAAGAACCAAGGATTAATCGAAGAGGATATGGATTGGGTCAGGCTTACGGATTATGGAACGGATATTAGTAATATCGTTTTAGCAGAGTTTTTATTGGATTCATAATATTTATTAGCATTATTATGAAAAATATCCTTGACAAAAGCAGCTAGGAGTGATATTTTATTTTTAGATGTTAGCACTCCATTAAGGTGAGTGCTAATAAATCTAAGGAAGCTATGAACAGGTATGAGAAGCTGAGGTGGATTCATGCAGGAGTTAGAGGAACGAAAATTAAAAATATTGCAGGCTATCATCAAGAATTATCTTGAGACCGGTGAGCCTGTAGGCTCCAGGACGATTTCGAAATATACGGATTTGAATTTAAGCTCTGCAACTATTCGTAATGAGATGTCGGATCTGGAAGAGATGGGCTATATTATTCAGCCTCATACTTCTGCCGGACGTATCCCGTCGGATAAGGGTTATCGCTTATACGTAGATCTACTGCTTGAGGATAAGATCAAAGAAGTGGAAAATCGGATGAAGGAAGTCGAGGAAATGAAAGATATCCTGATACAAAAAGCCGACAAACTTGAAACCATTCTACAGCAGACTGCTAAATTATTGGCGGTGAATACCAATTATACCACCATGGTAACGACACCCCAGTATAAGAAAAAGGTCAAATTTATACAGATTACGGAGTTGGATGATAATCAGATCCTTGCCGTTCTTGTATTCGAGCGAAATATTGTAAAGAATAAAATTGTTAACATATCAACATCCTTAGATAGGGAAATTATTCTAAAGCTAAATATTATTTTAAACACCTTTCTTCAAGGGTTGGATCTGGCAGAGATCAATTTACCGGTTATAATCAAAATGAAGGAACAGGCAGGAGAATATCGAACCATTGTAAATGATATTCTGGATGCGATCATGCAGGCGGTTTCGGAAGATGAAGATTTTAAGGTTTATACTTCAGGTGCCACCAATATCTTGAAGTATCCGGAATTGAGTGACCGAGATAAGGTTTCAGATCTTTTATATACCTTAGAAGAGAAGAAAGCCCTTACGGAATTGATTCAAGATAAGATGGAGGATGAAGCCAGCCGAGGAATTCAGGTATACATTGGCGATGAAACACCAATCGATACCATGAAGGATTGCGCCGTAGTTACTGCTACCTATGAGATAGAAGAAGGGGTATATGGCAAGGTTGGTATCATCGGACCGAAACGCATGGACTACGAAAAAGTTGTTAACACACTGCAAAGCCTTATGGTGCAGTTAGATGATATATTTAAAAAGAGTTAGCTTCGTTCTAGCAATATAAGTTAGGTAATTGAGATACACAGAGGTTTATGTCATATCTCGATGTTGCTGGTTTCAAATTTAATAAGTTAGTGTTCTCAGGAGCTACAGAAAATTAACATAAGATAGGAAAGGTGGTCGCATAAGTTGGAGGGTACCGATAAGACAATTGAAGTCATGAAAGCAGCCATGGAAAAGGAGAAGGAGATGAAGGATCAGACTAAGAAATCTATGGGTGATACGATAGATACAGACGGTCAATACAATAATGAGGAAGAAATAGAGATAGACAGAGATGATATGTCTGCTGATGTAGCGGATGAAGAGGGTCCAGAGATAGAAGTTGCCGAAGTGGATGAAGAATGTGAGGCAGATAACGCAACCCAGGATAAGACAACAAAGAACGGCAAAAGCTTATTTAAAAACAGTAAGAATAAAGAATTAGCAGCTAAGGATCAAAAAATCGACGAACTAACGGATCGTCTTAAGAGACAGATGGCTGAGTTTGATAATTTCAGAAAACGTTCTGAGAAGGAAAAGTCACAGAACTATGAGATTGGTGCAAAAAGCGTCATCGAGACACTTCTTCCAATTGTAGATAATTTTGAGAGGGGTCTTGGTACCTTATCAGAAACAGAAAAGGAAGGTGCTTTTGCTCAAGGGATTGAATTGATTTATAAACAGCTAATGACCGCCCTGGAGGAGATTGGAGTTAAGCCAATCGAAGCCGTGGGTAAGGAATTTGATCCAAACTTCCACAATGCAGTAATGCATGGGGAGGATGAGTCCATGGGCGAAAACATCATTTCCGATGAGTTTCAGAAGGGTTATATGTATCGGGAGAGCGTTGTACGCCACAGTATGGTAAAGGTAGTTAACTAATCAAAAATTTTAATGATAATAATTTAGGAGGAATATTACATGGGTAAAATAATAGGAATTGACTTAGGAACAACAAATTCATGTGTTGCCGTAATGGAAGGTGGAAAACCGGTTATCATATCGAATACAGAAGGAGCTAGAACAACTCCTTCCATCGTTGCATTTACTAAATCAGGTGAGCGCTTAGTAGGTGAGCCAGCAAAGCGTCAGGCAGTAACCAATGCTGACAATACAATCTCTTCCATAAAGAGACATATGGGTACAGATTTTAGAGTAAAGGTTGAGGATAAGAGATATTCACCTCAGGAAATTTCCGCTATGGTTCTCCAGAAGCTTAAGGCTGATGCAGAAAGCTATCTCGGCGAGAAAGTAGCAGAAGCTGTTATTACTGTTCCTGCATACTTTAATGATGCTCAGAGACAGGCAACCAAGGATGCTGGTAAAATAGCTGGTCTTGATGTTAAGAGAATTATCAATGAGCCTACAGCAGCTGCTTTGGCTTATGGTCTGGACAATGAGAAAGAACAGAAGATCATGGTATATGACCTTGGTGGCGGTACCTTCGACGTATCCATCATAGACATCGGAGATGGTGTTATTGAAGTATTAGCAACCTCCGGCGATAACAGACTTGGTGGTGATGACTTCGACGAGAGAATCACCAGATTTATGATTGATGAATTTAAGAAGTCCGACGGTGTTGATTTATCCACTGACAAGATGGCTCTTCAGAGATTAAGAGAAGCTGCTGAGAAAGCAAAGAAGGAATTATCCTCTGCAACTACAACAAATATTAACCTTCCTTTCATTACTGCTACAGCGGATGGACCGAAGCATTTTGATATGAATTTATCTCGTTCTAAATTTGATGAGTTAACTCATGACTTAGTAGAGAGAACTGTAGCTCCGGTACAGAATGCCTTAAGAGATGCTGGTATCTCTGCGAATGAATTAAATAAAGTATTACTCGTAGGTGGTTCTACTCGTATGCCTTCCGTACAGGATAAGGTACGTCAATTAACCGGTCAGGATCCTTCTAAGTCCTTGAATCCGGATGAGTGCGTTGCTCTTGGTGCTTCCATCCAGGGTGGTAAGCTGGCAGGTGATGCTGGTGCAGGAGACATTCTGCTACTAGACGTAACACCATTGTCCTTATCCATCGAAACCCTTGGTGGTGTTGCTACTCGTTTAATTGAAAGAAATACCACCATTCCTACCAGAAAGAGTCAGATCTTCTCCACTGCTGCAGATAATCAGACCGCCGTTGACATTAACGTAGTTCAAGGTGAGAGACAATTTGCAAAGGATAACAAGAGTCTTGGCCAATTCCGTCTGGATGGAATTCCGCCGGCAAGAAGAGGCGTTCCACAGATCGAGGTTACCTTCGATATCGATGCCAATGGTATCGTAAATGTATCTGCTAAGGATCTTGGTACTGGTAGAGAACAGAACATTACAATCACAGCGAGCACCAACCTCTCCGATACGGATATCGATAAAGCGGTTAAGGAAGCTGCTGAGTACGAAGCTCAGGATAAGAGACGTAAGGAAGCTGTTGATGTTAGAAACGAAGCAGACTCCATGGTATTCCAGACAGAGAAGGCATTAACGGAAGCTGGCGATAAGATCAGTGCTAGTGAAAAGGAAACAGTTGAGGCTGACCTGGCAAGACTGAAGGAGCTGATTGAAAAATCCAATCCTGAAGTAATGAGCGAAGGTGAAGTAGAAGATATAAAATCGGCAAAAGAAAAATTAATGACCGATGCCCAAGCATTATTTGCTAAGCTATATGAACAGAGCGGAGCAGCCGGTGCAGGCCCTGATATGTCTGAGGGTGGTGCTGCTGGAGGATCCCAGTCTTACGATGGTGATGTTGTAGATGGAGATTATAAAGAAGTATAATTAATTAAACTTAGAGATTATCCGCCCCTTAAGCTATTAGGGGGTGGATATTTCACGATAAAATAGCAGCTATGAAAGGTGTAGGATAAATGGCGGATAAAAGAGATTATTATGAGGTCTTAGGTGTCAGTAGGACAGCAACGGAGGATGAATTAAAAAAAGCATACCGACAACTAGCAAAAAAATACCATCCTGATACCAACCCTGGAGATAAAGCGGCAGAAGCAAAGTTTAAAGAAGCTTCCGAGGCATATGCTGTATTAAGTGATTCCGAAAAACGCGGTAAATATGACCAGTTTGGACATAACGCCTTTGAAGGTGGAGCTGGCGGCGGTGGAGGCTTTGATTTTAACAGCTTTGACATGGGGGATATCTTTGGTGATATTTTTGGCGATTTGTTTGGTGGCGGGCGTTCTAGACGAGCCAACAATGGTCCTATGCAGGGAGCTAATCTCAGAACCTCAGTCCGAATCACCTTTGAGGAAGCTGTATCTGGTACAGAAAAGGAAATGGATCTGAACCTTAAGGATGAATGTTCTTCTTGTCACGGGTCTGGTGCAAAGCATGGTTCTAGTGTGGACACCTGTCAAAAATGTGGTGGAAAAGGTCAGGTTGTCTTTACGCAACAATCTCTCTTTGGTATGGTTCGAAATGTACAGACTTGCCCGGATTGTAAGGGCAGTGGTAAGATTATTAAAGATAAATGTCCGGATTGTTATGGATCTGGTTATATCAATAGTAGAAAAAAGATTATGGTATCCATTCCTGCCGGTATTGATAACGGCCAGAGTGTACGAATTCGCGGCAAAGGCGAGCCGGGAACCAATGGCGGACCGAGAGGAGATCTACTGGTTGAAGTCGATGTGAGTCGTCATCCGATCTTCCAGCGACAGGATTATGATATCTTCTCTACAGCACCGATTTCCTATGCCACTGCAGTTTTAGGTGGAGATATAAAGATCAGTACAGTGGACGGTGATGTTGTATATAATGTTAAGCCGGGAACTCAGACTGACACGAAGGTTAGACTGAGAGAAAAGGGAGTTCCAACTCTCCGTAATAAAAATGTCCGTGGGGATCATTATGTTACTTTAGTGGTTCAGGTACCGACCGGATTGAATTCCGAGCAGAAGGACCTACTTCGTCAATTTGATGAGGCGATGACCGGAAAAACTTCAGAAGCTGAATCTGAACCCGAAAAGGAAAAGGGCAAGAAGAAGTTTTGGAAATGAAGTAAATCGAAATCATAAAATAGTAATCAGTAAAAATTAATAGTATAGATTAATGTTATAGCCTCATGGATGGGTGAGTTTCATTCATGAGGCATAACCATATTCTAATAAATATATTTCTTAGGTGCTACATCTCATGAATGAGGTATGGAAGGCACAGAAATGAGGACAACTATGAAATGGACAAAATACTCCTTAGAAACCACCACGGAAGCGGTTGATCTAATCAGCGATATGCTATCCGAAATGGGGATTGAAGGGATCGAAATTCATGATAAAATTCCTTTGACCGCTGAGGATTTGAAAACACTCTTTGTCGATTTTCCCCCAGAATTGGGAGAGGATGACGGTAAAGCTACGGTTAATTTCTATACAGATCCTGATGAGGATTCTAAAATGCTACTCCAAAAGGTGCGTGATGGCTTGAAGGAGTTGTCTGAGTTTATCGATATCGGTAGTGGGGCCCTTAGTGTCTCTGATACAGAGGATAAGGACTGGATGAATAGCTGGAAACAATTTTTTAAGCCCTTTCGTATTGATGATACGATAGTAATTAAACCCACCTGGGAGACACTCGCCGAGGCAAAAGAGACGGATCTGGTTATAGAGATAGATCCTGGAACCTCCTTCGGAACTGGATCCCATGAGACAACTAAGCTTTGTATCCTTGCTCTTAAGAAATATATGAAGGATAATTACTCTGTTTTGGATGCGGGCAGTGGTAGTGGTATACTGTCGATCATAGCGAAGAAGCTTGGAGCCGTAGAGGTACTGGGTATTGATATCGACCCCCTAGCAACCTCCTCAGCGATAGAAAATTCCGGTGTAAATAAGCTGAGCGCCGGAGAATTATTTATGAAGGATATTACAGCACAGGCTGGCAGTAATCAAACAGAGGAAGCCTCTGTAGCAAGTAAGGAAGAATCGAAGAATCCCCTTAACTTCATTACTGGTAATATCATAGAGGATAAGGTATTTCGTGATTTTATTGGAAAAGAACGATTTGATCTGGTCGTTGCCAATATCTTGGCCGATGTTATCATACCCTTATCTGGAATTATCGGTGAAAACCTAAAACCCGGTGGTATCTTTATCTGCTCCGGTATTATTGATACGAAGGAAGAAGCGGTACGAACTGCATTATTAAAGAATAAATTTAATGTCCTGGAAACCAATCGAATGGGAGACTGGGTTTCCTTTGTAGTCAAGAAATAAATTCGAATAGTCACCAACAATAAAAGCTCCTCTTATGGTAAACAGCTTAAATTATTTGGCTGTTTACCATAAGATGGAGCTTTCCTTTTAATTAGCTGGTATTTATAGATCGTTACATTACTTAAATTCTATGGTATCCATCATAGCTCTCATACGGGCTCCATACCCTTCAGCTGCTTCTAAGAAGTACTGAGTTTCTAGAACATAATAATATTCACCTTGCTCAATGATATAATAATCCTTCACAATGGAATTCCATTGATTTCCGGGGGAAGTATGATAATGCTTGGCCTGGTGGGATCCAATGGAAACCTCATCTAAATAATAAGCGTTACCGATCATTAAGGATGACCAAAGGGACCCTTCAGAGGAATCCGAATCCGATGTAATTGACTTATCCCAAGTGGTTTTATCCTTTCGATAAATATTCAAATATACATAAGGATATATCTCAGGATTAGGGTTATCAGCCATAAAACTATCAAATCCGTCTTCCGTTTCATCCACTTGAAAACGGTCAACATCATAGATGATTTGATAGTTTAGGGAACTTGTGAAGCGTTTCCCGTTGATTTCTTCCTCCATCCCTTCAAGCTCTATCGTCAGCTTTACTACATCTTCGGAGCCATCTTCATGATCGGTTGTTGTGGCTTCTGTTTCTGAATTATCATTTTCTTGTAAGGGAGTGTTTGAATTCTTTGATCCATTTTCATTCTTATCCTCAGTAAGTCCCTTAGTAGAATCGTCGGAACTACCCTCAGAAGCTTCACCTGAACTATCCTTAGAAGCATCTTCAGTGATCGGATCATCATTTTCCATTAAGGGTGTACTCGCAACTGCCTCATCTGCTATAGTAACTGGTTTTTTTTCGATTTCAGTCTTGACACAACCGGTGAGACTGAAGACAGTCAAAGCAGCGAAGGAAAGAAAAATCTTTTTCTTGATTTTATTATTTCTGATACTATTATTTCTGATTTTATTTTTTCTAATTTTGTATGTTCTGATTTTGTTCCTTAATTTCTTCATAACATCGTCCTTTCCACATCCTATTCTTCGATAAATCAATTATCTAATTTAATTATATCGAACCGATGTATCCTCCCGACGAATAAGTTGTAACAGAGTTGTAAATTATCTGGTCCTAGAACGGTCAACTAGGTCGTCATATTCACAATCAAATATTACTTTAACCGTAGTACCGATACCTGGTTGTGAATTAATAATCAGCTCCGCTTGATGAAGCTTTGCAATATTGCTGCAGATGGATAGTCCGAGTCCTGCCCCTCCGGTTTTACGAGAACGGGATTTATCGATACGGTAGAAGGGCTTTACGATATCCTTTATTTTATCCTCCGGCATGCCAATTCCATTGTCTTGTACTTCAAACAGTGGTTTACCATGGTCTTGATAAGCCTTTATCCGTATCCTTCCACCCTCCGGCATTGCTTGAATGCTGTTTTTAATAAGATTACCAAGAAGTATCTCAATTAGGATCCGGTCCAACCTTAGAGAGGTCAGTTTTTGTTCAAATTCTAATTCAATTTTATGGACCATAATCTGAGGCATAAAGGCTTCCCGAATATTTTGAAACAGAAGGTCAATCGGTGTTTCATCTAGCTCTGCTTTTTGCTCTCTTGTTAGTGTTAAAGCCATAAGCTTTGTATTAATATCCTTCATTCGAACGGCCTGTTTAATGATATTCCCAGAGGCAATCAAACGTTGTTCCTCTGTGATTTTGGCATTCTGTATGAATTCCGCATAGCCTTGGATGGAAGTCAGGGGAGTATTCATCTCATGGGATAAATCATCGATAAACATCTGTAGTTCCTTGGCTCTAAGCTCTAATTCCGAGGTACGCTCCTGTACGGCAGTGGACATGGTATTAAAGGCCTCTGCCAAGTTGCGAAATTCGTCTTTACGTTCAGGTACTTGGATAGAATAGTCACCCTGGGAGACTGCTATGGCACCTTGCTGTAGTTTCGCTATTGGTCTTGTTATTCCCCGAGAGAATAAATAGGAGAGTAGACTAAGGAGTAGAACTAAGCCGGTGGTAAATATTACAGTAAGTCGAATACTGGTGCTTCGGGAGGAATAAATCTCACTTATTTTTCTTGCATAGAGGAGAACGGGACCATCTTCCTTGTTCAATAAACTAGATACCAGGATATAAGGATTTGACTTTCCTTCTAGAATACGAATCATTTTTGTATCCGCCTTAACCAGTAGAAGCTCTTCATAGTTTTCCATGTCTATGTCATTAAATTCATGATAAAGATATTCCTCCTTGTTATAAACCATCAGATGAACTCCTCGTTCGGCATAGTAGCTTCCATATCGGTCTAAAAGTATCTTCATGGATTCCTTGGTAGAAGAGGATATATCCATACTATTGGAAATGGTAGAGCGGATGTAGTCATATTCATTCATCGCTCGATTTTGTTCTAAGGTTATATTATTCGAATGATTATTGTTAATCATATAGATGGAGTTAGCTAATATTGCAGACAGAGAGACAACTAGGATGCTAACAAATATTCGAAACCATAGTTTCATCCTTTGGATACCTCCAATCGATAACCATATTTGTAAACTGTTTTTATGTAATCTTCCCAGTCCAACTTTTTTCTAAGTCTCTGGATATGGATGTCAACGGTCCGCGTTTCACCGATATAATCGTAACCCCAGGCAGCTTCCAATAGCTTCTCCCTGGTAAGAGCGAGGTTGCGGTTTTGAACTAGAACCTCCAGCAGGGCAAATTCTTGAGCAGTCAGATCAATCGTAATACCACCCTTTATTACCACATGTTCCTTTAGCCGTAGTTCAACTTCACCGATTTGAAGAATATCCTGAGTCTTTCCATTTCGACGTAATACCACATCGATCCTTGCAAGGAGCTCTAAGGTTTCAAAGGGTTTGACGATATAATCCTCAGCACCTAGATTAAGTCCCTTCACTCGATCGGTTAAAGACCCTCTGGCAGTAAGAAATATAACCGGTATTCCAGCCACTTTAAAATGTTCCAAAAGGTGAAAGCCATCCTGTCCTGGTAACATGACATCCAGCAGGCACAAATCCATATGCGTCTGCTGGAGTGAAGCAAGTGCTTCCTTCCCGTCCCCAGCGGGGATAGCCACATGGCCAACCATATTTAGATTCATTAGGATTAAATCGCGAATCGCTTCTTCATCTTCGACAACCAATATATTTGCCATAGGATTCTCCTCTCCGGATACAATTAGTAGTAGTATTTGCATAATAAGAAGTTGAAACGTTGATATAATGATTGGTGTATCATCTACTAATATTAGCAATGCTATATGGAATGGATTTTAACAATAGAATACCATTAAATACTGAACTTCACAATAAACGATTCGAAATATGCCAACATTACTTCCTTTCGTTTCGATAATAGATTATAATATAAATATAACAACCTATTGAACGTATGTTCTAAATAAGGTATAATGCTTGTGAGATATATTTCCAATAATAACTTCGTTTGGGATAGAATAAGCATATATGTGCATATTTATATAAGATGGGGGTACGCCACTCATTTACTACGAATAAATTAAGAATTAACCTAAGATAAGGAGTTATCTATGCATCGTTTTTATGTCAATGAGAATCAGATTAAGGATCAAGAGATTAGTATTACAGGCCCCGATGTAAATCACATAAAAAATGTACTTCGGATGAAACAGGGGGAAGAACTGGTAATTTGCAATGGACAAGGAAAAGATTGTTATTGTATAATTAATAGGGTGTCCGACAAAGAGATTACAGCTCAGATAACAACAACATTGGACACTAAGACAGAGCTACCAGCAAAAATCACCTTATATCAGGGCCTCCCAAAGAAGGATAAGATGGAGCTTATCATTCAGAAGGCAGTAGAGTTGGGAGTTTATGAGATTATTCCTGTAATGACTTCACGAAGTATTGTGAAGCTGGAGGATAAGAAAAAGGAAGAGAAGAAGCTGGAGCGCTGGCAATCAATTGCGGAAAACGCTGCGAAGCAATCGAGACGAGGATATATTCCGAAGGTTCGTCCAGTTCAATCCTTTGTAAATGCAGTGAAGGAAGCATCGGAGTGTGACATTTCCCTGATTCCCTACGAACTGGCAGAGGGGATGAAGCAGACCAGAGAACTAATTAATGGCTTAGAACAACATACTAAGATAGGAATTATGATCGGACCGGAGGGCGGTTTTGAGGAATCAGAGATTGAAAAAGCACAAGCTTCAGGCATTCAACCGATTTCCCTGGGTAGAAGAATATTGCGTACAGAGACAGCCGGCTTAGCAGTATTGTCCATGATGATGCTTGTACTGGAAGAATAACAGCTGGAAGGATAAGTTATTGGTGGGAGGTAAGCAATAGATGGAAATACAACTATGGAGAGAAATTCTTGATCCCTATGCTCTAGCAGTAAATGAGCTGATTGTGAAATTTAATCATATTATTGAGGAGTACCGCAATGTTGGTGTATATTCCCCGATTGAACAGGTCACAGGTAGGGTCAAAACAATCTCAAGTATTATAGAAAAAACGCAAAAGAAAAAGTATGATTTGGATGAGTTCGAAGATAAAATTGAAGATATTGCAGGTATTCGAATTATTTGTCAGTTTGCTGAGGATATCTATAAGGTAGTGGATATCATTAAGAAACGGGCCGATATGCATATTAAGAGCGAAAAGGATTATATCAATAATAAGAAAGATAGTGGTTATCGCTCCTATCATCTTATTGTTTATTATTATGTGGAGACCCTACAGGGTACCAAGGAACTTCAGGTGGAGATACAGATCAGAACTCTTGCTATGAATTTCTGGGCTACGATCGAGCATTCCCTCAGATACAAGTACAAACAGCATATGCCGGAGCATATTCAAGAACGGTTAACTTCTGCAGCTGAAGCAATTCTTATCTTAGATCGAGAAATGAGCCAGGTAAGAGATGAGATTATGGATGCACAGAATTCCTTCACGATCAAGGCAAATATTGTTGCAGATATTCTAACCAATATTCAAAATCTGTATAAGGTTGCCAATAAGCAGGATGTCATTAAGATACAGGATGAATTCTTCCGTATCTATCAGGTGGGCGATCAGGCTGAATTGGAGAAGTTCAGTAAGGAGCTTGATTTGGTTTCCCAGAGATATCGGGCACAGAGCTTAAGATAAAAGTCAGATAAACGGAGTGATGGAATGAATTTACCAGTAAAGTTTGAGGACAGGATGAGAAGGCTTTTGGGGGAGGAATATAAAGAGTACCTAGCCAGTTATTCCAAGCCACATTTTGGTGGAATACGGGTCAATACCTTAAAGATTTCCCCAGAAGAATTCGAGAAGATCTGTCCTTTTTCCATAAAGAAGATTCCTTGGACAACCAATGGTTATTACTATGATATCAAGGAACAACCAGCAAGGCATCCCTATTATCATGCCGGTTTGTATTATATACAGGAACCGAGTGCCATGACACCAGCCAGCTTGCTTCCAGTAAAACCAGGGGATAAGGTATTGGATCTCTGTGCTGCTCCCGGAGGAAAAAGTACGGAGCTTGGTGCTAAGCTTAAGGGGGAGGGATTACTGGTTTCGAATGATATCAGTAATTCTAGAGCCAAAGCCTTACTTAAGAATATAGAGCTATTCGGTATTCGCAATGCTCTGGTACTATCCGAAGCACCAGAGAAGTTATTAAAATATTTCCCGGAATATTTCGATAAGATTTTGATTGATGCTCCCTGTTCTGGGGAAGGAATGTTTCGTAAAAGTCAGCCTATGATCAAAAATTGGGAAGAGTTTGGTGTTGATTACTATCATGAGATTCAGAAGGAGATTATTATATATGCAGCTAGGATGCTAAAGCCCGGTGGAATGATGCTTTATTCTACCTGTACCTTCTCACCGGAGGAGAACGAAGGAACCATAGCATTCCTTCTGGAACAATATCCAGAATTTCAAGTGGTAAAGGCTTTGCCGGATCCGTCGGTCTTGAAGGAATTGAATTTATCCTATGAAGGCTTTGATTCTGGGAAACCAGAATGGCTAGAGCGGGAGATAACACAAGAGATTAAGGATCAACTGGCGAACGGTATCCGTCTCTGGCCTCATAAACTGAATGGTGAGGGGCATTTCATGGCTTTATTACGTAAGAATACTGGAACCGAGATAAAAGCTGTGGAGTCTGCCTTGGAGAGCATGGATGCTATCACAAACAGGGCAGCAGAACAGGTTACGCCCATGCAATCATCAAGAGCAAATGTCGGTAAGCAGTCAATAAAATCTTCAGTTATTAGTAATAAGTCCGATATATCAGAAGAAGCCTCGGAATTTCTGAAAACTGTTAAGATCGTTCAGCCTGGAATGAAGCTAGAATTCTTAGAACATATAGAATCCCTCTATGTTCATGAAAACCGTATCTATTTGGTTCCTGAGATGTTACCGGATTTGAAAGGACTCAGAGTTCTAAGACAGGGACTTCTTCTTGGTGAGATGAAAAAACAGAGATTTGAGCCCTCACAAGCCCTAGCCAATGCATTAACGCCTTTGGAATATGATAAGATAATTAATTTATCTGGAGATTCTATGGGGGCGATACGGTATTTAAAATGTGAGTCAATCGAAGCACCGGAAGATTGTTTGGATGGCTGGCAGCTGGTTTGTGCGGATGGTTTCCCCTTGGGTTGGGCGAAAACAGCTAAGGGGAGTTTGAAGAACAAATATCAAGCGGCCTGGAGATGGATGTAAGAAGTCTCAGAAATATCAAGCAGCCTGGAGACGGATGTAAGAAGTCTCAGAAATATAAAAGTGAATCAAGTAATATGAGAGCAATGATTAAGGAGTGCAAAATGGCAAATCAAATAAGGCTAGATAAATATCTGGCTGATATGGGCGTGGGTACCAGAAGCGAAGTTAAGATTTGGATCCGTAAATGCCGGGTTAAATTAAACAATGAGATCTGCAGGAAGCCAGAAACCAAGGTACAACTAAATACAAATACGGTATCCTTCGACGATGTTCCGGTGATCTATCAAGGTGATATATATCTTATGCTTCATAAGCCAGCTGGAGTGGTTTCAGCGACGACGGACAAGATTAATAGGACTGTTCTGGACCTGATTCATGAGGAGCCAAAGAAGGATTTATTTCCTGTCGGTCGGCTGGATAAGGATACCGAAGGGCTTCTTCTCCTAACGAACGATGGGGACCTAGCTCATCGTTTACTTTCCCCAAAAAAGCAGGTGGATAAAATTTATTTTGCCAAGGTAAAAGGAATAGTAACTGAGGAAGATCAGAAGCAATTCCTTGAAGGAGTTCGACTCGAGGACGAATATACCACCCTTCCGGCGAAACTAAACATATTATTATCTGACGAGATCTCGGAGATTGAACTATCCATTCAAGAAGGAAAATATCATCAGGTAAAAAGGATGTTTGAAGCTGTAGGAAAAGAGGTAATCTATCTGAAACGGTTGTCTATGGGTGGCCTAGAACTGGATCCGGAGCTTGCACTCGGTGAATATCGTAGGTTAACTGAGGAAGAGATTACCTATCTTAAGAATCTAGGATAATATTCTGTACCGTTTGGAAGTTAAGCCGATGGACTACTTGATAAGATGAGAATAAGAATACGGTAAGGATAAATAAGGAGAAGTTTAGTATGCTTAATGATATAGATGCAGTGATTTTTGACTTAGATGGAACTTTAGTAGATTCTATGTGGATGTGGAAAACTATTGATATTGAATATCTGGCTCGCTTTGGTCTGGAATTTCCACTAGATCTGCAGGAAAACATTGAAGGAATGAGCTTTTCTGAAACAGCAGCCTATTTTAAGAAGCGGTTTGAGTTAAAAGACAGTTTGGATCAGATTAAAAGTGATTGGAATCAGATGGCATGGGATAAGTATAAAGACGAGGTCCCGTTAAAGGATGGCGTTAGAGAGTTTTTGGAATATCTTAAGCAGAATAATATACCCATGGGAATAGCAACCAGTAATTCAAGAGAACTGGTGGATCTGATTATCGATAAGCATCAACTGAGCGCCTATTTTACTTCCATTCGCACCTCCTGTGAGGTACCGAAGGGTAAACCCTCTCCAGATATATACCTACTGGTGGCTCAGGATCTACTGGCTGATCCGAGCAAATGCCTTGTGTTTGAAGATGTATTGCAAGGAGTTATGGCAGGTAAGAATGCCAACATGAAGGTATGTGCTGTTTATGATGAATTCTCTGAAAAGGATCTGGATCAGAAGAAACGTCTTTCCGATTATTATATCTATTCCATGACAGAGATTATTAATTAAGTTCATAATGATTAGGGACACGATAGGTAATTAAGATAGTAAATAGATGCAAAGTCAGCGTTTCATACGGTAATAGGAATAGTAGCTGGTTATTTGCAATCGATAGGAGTTATTATGAAGATATTTCACGTGGATCAGAATGAAGCCGGGCAGAGGCTCGATAAGCTGCTTTTAAAAATATTAAACAAAGCTCCAAAAAGCTTTATCTATAAAATGCTAAGGAAGAAAAACATCATCCTGAATGGTAAGAAAGCCGATGGTTCGGAGAAAGTTATTTTAGAGGATGAAATAACGCTCTTTCTTTCCGATGATACAATAGCCTTATTCTCTGAAGAGGTCAATACTACAATTGTAGAAGATAAACTAGACATTATCTATGAGGATAAGCATATACTTATCGTTAATAAGCCCTTGGGTGTATTATCACAGAAAGCAGCTGTCGAGGATATCTCTATGGTAGAGCATGTTATTTCCTACCTGATTACCTCAGGACAGATGGAGGAGCAACAGTTAAAAAGTTTCAAACCTGGGATCTGTAATCGACTGGATCGTAATACAAGCGGTTTACTCGTTGCTGGTAAATCCTTGGTTGGTTTGCAAGAAATGTCCCAATTGCTAAAGGAACGATCCTTAGGTAAATACTATCTGTGTATTGTGAAGGGACACCTAGAGGGTGCGAAAAAGGTGGAAGGTTATCTGTCGAAGGATGAGGCTAAGAATATGGTGACCATTCATCCAACGGAAGTTAAGGATTCCGAATACATCTGTACCGAATATCTACCCGTTGACTACACCAAGCTACAAAGTACTCAGAAGATAACTGAACATACGATGTCCGAAAAGAATTCCAATCCTGAGCTACTGAAGGGTAGTTATACCCTCCTTCAGGTTAAATTAGTTACTGGTCGCTCCCATCAGATACGAGCTCATCTGGCTAGCCTAGGCTATCCTATAATTGGAGATTTTAAATATGGTGATCAGAAGACGAATCATTATTTCAAACAGAATTTTGGTATTTCGAATCAACTCCTACATTCCTACCGAATGGTTTTTCCTGAGCTAGCGGGGGAACTTTCCTACCTATCAGGAAAGGAATTTATGGCAGAAGAGCCGGAGATTTTTCAAAACATTAGGAAGATTCTGTTTAAGTAATACGAAATAATGATACTATGCTTTCCGATAATTCTAAGCATAACCTTTGTAAGGTAGTCTCAATAATTAACGAATAACCTAAAAACATATTGATGATAGGAGGCATGTTTATGCCATCATGGAATTCCAGGGGGCTCCGAGGCTCTATGCTGGAGGAAATGATCAATTATACGAATTTGAAATACCGGGAAAAGAAGCTTGCCTTAATCCAAAAGGTACCAACCCCGATTACGCCAATTAATATTGATAAGGAAAACCGACATATCACCCTGGCGTATTTCGAACAGAAGAGTACCGTAGATTATATTGGGGTGGTCCAGGGCATTCCGATATGCTTTGATGCAAAGGAATGTGCTGTGGATACCTTCAGTTTAAGTAATATTCATGAGCATCAAATAGAATTCATGAGAGAATTTGAGGAACAGGAAGGGATTGCTTTTCTTTTAATTTATTATAAAAAGCATAATATATATTATTATTTAACCTTACAACGATTGTTGGAGTTTTGGAACCGAGCGATCAATGGCGGAAGGAAAAGCTTCCGGTTTGACGAATTGGATTTATCCTATGAGATTCCTATACAAAATGGGCTTTGTATTCATTTCCTTGAGCTGTTAAATCGGGATTTGGAGTGTAGGGATAATGAGAAAGCATCTGATACATAAATAAAACACTTGGAATTGATTTTTTTGATATATATTTTGTTTGGTTTTTATATTGACACATTAAATTTAATCCTTTATAATGAGAAAAATGTTTAGTATGGTAGCGAATTATCACGTTACCATACTAAATTGTATATAGGGTATATTATATATCAAAGTTTCATAACGTACTAAAATACAGGTAAATAAAAGAAAGGCTTGGTGTTTATTATGAAAGATAAGCTGTTGCATACACCAGAGGGTGTCAGGGATATCTATAATTCAGAATGTGAGGTAAAGTTAATGCTACAGAAGAACCTCCATCAGGTCTTAGAGCATTATGGCTTTCGTGATATTCAGACTCCAAGCTTTGAGTATTTTGATATTTTTAATCAGGAGCGAGGAACAGTATCCTCCAAGGATATGTATAAATTCTTTGACCGTGAAGGAAACACCTTAGTATTACGACCGGATATCACTCCTTCCATTGCCCGCTGTGTGGCAAAATACTACCGTGAGGAGGAGCTACCAATTCGCTTATGCTATATTGGTAACACCTTCCTTAATAATCTGGGATACCAAGGCAAGTTAAAGGAAGTAACTCAGTTAGGAGCAGAGCTGCTTAATGATGATAGCATTGAAGCCGATGCAGAGATGCTTGCTCTAACCATCGATTGCCTACTAAAATCTGGATTGAAGGAGTTCCAACTAGAAATTGGTGATGCGGATTTCTTTCGTTCCCTTATCGAAGAAGCAGGCTTTGAAGATGAGGAAGAGATTACAAATCTTAGAATCCTTATTGAAAATAAAAACGTCTTTGGAGTAGAAGAAATTATTCTATCCAAGGATATGAATCAGGAACTGAAGAACATATTTCTTAAACTTCCGGAACTATTTGGATCCTTGGAGGTATTAGATCGTGCGAAGAAGCTAACCTCCAATGTTAGGGCTTTAAAGTCCATTGAACGATTGGAACAGCTGTATGAGATATTAACGGAATATGGCTTTGATCGATATATCTCTTTTGATTTAGCCATGCTTAGCAAATACAATTATTATACTGGAATCATTTTTAATGCTTATACCTATGGTACCGGAGATGCAATTGTTACCGGTGGACGTTACGATAATCTGGTTGGACAGTTTGGTAAAGAGGCACCGGCCATTGGCTTGGCGATTGTAATTGATCAACTGATGTTGGCTCTTTCTCGACAGAAGCTCCTACCGATTCCGGATGCAGGGGATACGCTGATTATATATAAAAAACCATATCGTAAATTGGCCATAGCTCTAACAGGAAGCTTTCGAAAGGATGGAATGAATACCATTCTACAATTGTCGAATATACAAAAACCCTATGAAGAGTATCGCCAATATGCAAAACGAATGAATATTGGTGGTATTTTATTAATCGACAATGACAATGAGATTAAAATTCTGGAAACGGATTCTGGCAATGTTAAAACCGCATCAATCGAGGATTTTATGTCACAGCAGGGAGGAATATAATATGAGGTATCTTACCATAGCCCTGGCAAAGGGAAGATTAGCCATGAAAACCTTAGAGATGTTAGAGAGGATTGGTATTTCTTGTGAAGAGATTAAGGATAAATCCTCCCGAAAGCTGATCTTTGTTAATGAAGAGCTTAAGCTGAAATTCTTCTTAGCGAAAGCCAATGATGTCCCGACCTATGTGGAATACGGAGCAGCAGATATCGGTGTGGTTGGCAAGGATACCATACTGGAAGAGGGCAGAAAGATGTATGAGGTCTTGGATCTAAAGATGGGTAAATGCAGAATGTGCGTAGCTGGCCCCCCTGCTGCAGTTGACCTGCTACAGCATGGTGAGCTGATCCGAGTTGCTACCAAATATCCGAACATTGCTAAGGATTATTTCTATAATAAGAAACATCAGACTGTGGAGATTATAAAGCTGAATGGTTCTATTGAGCTGGCACCAATCGTTGGATTGTCAGAAGTAATTGTCGATATCGTCGAGACTGGATCTACCCTAAGAGAAAATGGATTGGTTGTTCTAGAGGAGATTTGCTCAATCTCGGCTCGTATGGTTGTCAATGAGGTAAGCATGAAGATGGAGCATGAAAGAATTATTAAGATTATACAAGAACTGAAATCCGTGATTCAGGAGACTATATAATAGATCCGTCATGATTAACCATAGCAAGCGTCGTAACTATGTAAGTGTAACAACATTACACTAGTGTAAAAACGTTACACTAGCGTAACAACAAGGAGGGAGTAATATATGAAAATCATTTGTTTAAACGAAGACACAAAGAAAAACATATTGCAGGACCTTTTAAAAAGAAGCCCGAATCAATATGATTCCTATGCCGACACCGTAAATAGTATATTAAATGAGGTTAAAAATAACGGAGATAGGGCTCTTTTCGCATATACTGAACAATTCGATAAAGCAAAAATCAACAAGGATAATATTCTGGTTACGAAGGAAGAAATCGAAGAAGCTTATAGATCGGTAGAACCGGAAGTCCTAGATGTAATCCGCAAGGCGATGAAGAATATCGAGTCCTTCCACTCCAAGCAGAGACAAAACAGCTGGTTTGATACCACAGAGGAAGGGACTATTCTGGGGCAGAAGGTTACAGCAATCGGAGCCGTTGGCGTCTATGTACCGGGCGGAAAGGCAGTATATCCTTCTTCTGTACTCATGAATGTAATACCGGCAAAGGTTGCTGGAGTGAAGCGTATTGCCATGACAACACCTCCGGGACCGGATGGTAAGGTTTATCCTAAAACACTGGTAGCAGCTAAGGAAGCCGGTGTTACTGAGATTTATAAGGTGGGAGGAGCTCAGGCCATCGCAGCCCTTGCCTATGGTACAGAGAGCATCCCCAAGGTAGATAAAATAGTAGGACCAGGAAATATCTATGTAGCGCTAGCAAAAAAAGCAGTTTATGGCTATGTAAGTATTGATTCTATCGCAGGACCTAGCGAAATATTAGTTTTGGCCGATGAAACAGCGAATCCGAGATTTGTGGCTGCAGACTTATTATCCCAGGCAGAGCATGATGAATTAGCTTCGGCCATCCTAGTTACCACCAGCAAGGAGCTGGCAGAAAAGGTGTCTGAGGAGGTAGATGAATTCGTACAGCAGCTCTCCAGGAAGGATATTTTGCAAAAATCATTGG
>CAYMLE010000036.1:0-4637 GCA_964391115.1 uncultured Herbinix sp.
GGGTATGATTATTATAGATACAGTAAAGAAACATTATGAATCCGGGGTAATGGATGCTTTGAAGAATAAGGAATTTAAACTAGCATCTCTAGGAAATGATGCCGGAATGTATGGTAGTGCCAAATTATTATTGGATTGTGAATAAACAAAACCTTTCTAATCCTGGTATCAAATTGAGGATTCAGGAATAAGGTTTAGAAGTAATAAGTCTTGCTTGAATTTAGGAGGTTACATTGAAGGATCAATTTGTTCGGGAGCTAAAACAGATACTGTCAGAGGATAAGGTAAGGCTAAAGGAGAGAATGGAATCTCATACCTCGCTGCACATCGGTGGTGAAGCTGATTATTTTGTAACACCAGCCAGCATCGATGAGGTGAAGGCGGTGTTAGCGTTATGTAGCCGATGGAATATACCTTACTATATTATTGGTAATGGCAGTAATCTGCTTGTATCGGACCAGGGCTATCGGGGACTGATTCTGAAGCTGGGTGAGAATTTTTCTAAGGTTACGGTAGGTGAAGCAGGAGAGGTGATAGCTCAATCAGGAATATTACTCTCCAAGCTGTCGAGTGAGATTGCGAAGCGCAGCTTTACTGGGTTTGAATTTGCGGCTGGTATACCTGGAACACTCGGTGGTGCAGTTACGATGAATGCAGGTGCTTATGACGGAGAAATGAAGCAATGTCTGGTATCCGTCAGAGTTATGAATACAGCCGGTGAGGTTCTTGAGCTTACAAAGGAACAGTTACAACTCGGATACCGGACGAGTATCTTACAGAAGGAAAACTATATTGTTCTGGAAGCTGTGATGCAATTTCTCCCGGGAGATAGAGAGAAAATCATGAGCCGAATCCGCGAGCTGAACACCCTTCGAAGGGAGAAACAGCCATTAGATCAATACAGTGCGGGTAGTACCTTCAAGAGACCAACAGGCTTCTATGCCAGTAAGCTGATTCATGACGCTGATTTAAGAGGCTACCGGGTTGGGGGAGCAGAGGTTTCCCAGAAGCATAGCGGTTTTTTAATTAATAAGGAGAATTGTACGGCAGAGGATTTTATTGGACTAATCAAGGAAGTTGTCCGTATTGTGGAAGAAAAGTTTGGAGTTAAAATGGAGCCAGAGGTTAAATTCCTAGGTTTTGAAAAAGAGGCTAAATAAATTGCTCTCTAGTGAATGCTTGAATTTATTTAATAAGGAGTAAGAACCAAAGGCCCTTTGTAAAGATTGTACCGAAACCCAAAGACACGGTGTTTTAATAGAATGGAGATTGACATGAAGTTTGTTATAGTAACCGGAATGTCGGGTGCCGGAAAAAGTTCGGTGCTAAAGATGCTAGAGGATTCTGGGTATTTTTGTGTGGATAATCTTCCAGTCCAGCTGGTGATCAAGTTCGTTAAGCTGATTATGCAGGGCAAACAAAGTAAAGTAGCCTTAGGGCTTGATATCCGCAGCGGCCTAGTAGAAGAAGAATTGGATATCATACTTGAAAGTATGAAGAAATCCGGTTTATCCTACGAGATTTTGTATCTCGATTCTTCTCCGGAAGTACTGGTAAAGCGATTTAAGGAAACTAGAAGAACACATCCACTCTCTGGTATCGGCAGAGTGGACAAAGGTATTGAGCTGGAGCGAGAAAAGTTAGAGTTTCTTCGTAAAAAAGCAGATGTTATTATCGACACGAGTCATCTGTTAATTCGCGAATTGAAGGCACAGATAAATAAAATATATGTAGATGAAGAAAAATTCAACAATTTTATGATTACCCTAGTATCCTTCGGTTTTAAATATGGAATTCCAACGGATTCGGATTTGGTATTTGATGTTAGGTTTCTACCGAATCCGTTCTACATACCGGAGCTTAAGAAACTGACTGGAGAGAACCTTAGTGTCAGTGATTATGTTATGAATTTTTCCGCTGCAGCAGAATTTCTAGATAAAATACAGGACATGCTTACCTTTTTAATTCCTCATTATATAACGGAGGGCAAGAACCAGCTTGTGGTCAGTATCGGATGTACTGGCGGAAAGCATCGTTCTGTGACTTTGGTTAAGGAGCTAGCGAACAGATTGAGTTCTATGGAGTTTGGACTTAAGGTTGACCATAGAGATATTGAACGAGATGAATAGAGGATGATTTGAAAGGTGCTGATCATATGTCATTTTCAAAAGATGTAAAGGAAGAGCTGTCAACACAGCTGGGAGATGCAAGACATTGCAGATTGGCGGAGCTAGCAGCAATACTATCCTACGGTGGTCAGATTGTCATAAACGATAAAGGCCTTTATCTGAAATTGCAAACAGAAAGTCATGCAGTGGCAAGAAAGTACTTTACATTAATACGAAAAACATTTAATATTAATATTGATATTTCAGTAAGACGGAACTCTCTGCTAAAAGAAAATCTTTCCTTTACTTTGCTTCTCCGAAATCAGGATGTGGTCAAGAGGATACTACAGGCAACAAAGCTTCCCTATGAAGAATTGGTGAATGGCGAAATCGGTAAGGCAAATCAGCTGATTGTACAAAATTCCTGTTGTAAACGATCCTTTATTCGAGGTGCTTTTTTAACGTCAGGATCCATGAGTGATCCGAAAAAATCATATCACTTAGAGATTGTGGTAAATGATTCCGAAAAAGCAGAGCAATTAAAATGTATGATTCATAGCTTTTCTATAGATGCTAAGATTGTAAATAGAAAGAAAAGTTATGTTGTGTATATAAAGGAAGGTTCCCAAATTGTTGATTTATTAAATGTCATGGAAGCCCATGTTGCTTTAATGAATTTGGAAAATGTAAGAATTCTGAAAGAAGTACGTAATCAAGTAAACCGTCAAGTGAATTGTGAAGCTGCCAATATTAGCAAGACGGTTGTAGCAGCATCAAAGCATATTGATGATATTATTTATATCAGGGATAGCGTAGGCTTTGGAGGTCTGGCTGAGGGGTTAGAGGAAGTAGCATTGCTTCGGATACAACATCCGGAAGCTTCTCTTAAGGAACTGGGTGCGATGCTTTCACCACCGATTGGTAAATCTGGTGTTAATCATAGATTACGTAAAATAAGCATGATTGCTGAATATTTTCGGGAGCATAAGGAGGAAAATAGTTATGATAACGAAGGACATAGTAATTAATATTTCTACCGGCTTAGAGGCCAGACCAGTTGCTTTATTGGTTCAGGTGGCTAGCCAATATGAATGCATTATTCACGTGCAGAGTAATGAGAAAACTGTAAATGCGAAGAGCATAATGGGTATGATGAGCCTGGGAATTGCATCCGGTGAAACCGTTACTGTTACAGCAGATGGTCCGGATGAGAATGCGGCGATTGATAATATTGAGAAATATTTAAGTAGCAAATAGTAAGCGAAATTTTTCATCGTTATATAAGAATGTAAGGAGCCGTTATTACCCATAATTACAGGGTATATATAACCGCTCCTTTTTACTGTTTATAATAATTGTGGTAGTAAACTAATGAAGATACCTGATCAATCATGATACCAGAACCAATTATGTTGTCTGAGCCAACTATGTTGACTAAACCAATTATACTGCCAGAACCAATTATGTTGCCTGAGCCAACTATGCTACCTGAACCAATTATGCTGACTAAACCAATTATGATGCCTTAATCAACTATGAGCCAAACGAATTATGAAATAGGCTATATGAATAACAGGGCATCTAAATCTAGGATCTTTATTCTCTTATTAGTAAGTTGTCGGATATAACCGGCCTCCTCGAATTCAGTTAGTTTTCTACTCAGTGTCTCTGGAGTAGTGCCAAGGTATGAGGCAATATCCTTTTTTGTCATAGGCAAGGTAACTACCATGGAAGGATCCTCCTTCTCGATGGATTCGGCTAAGAAGAGGGCAATCCTGGTTTCCACTTTCTCTGTCGCAAAGCGAGCAGACTGCTTTTCAGAACCTTCCAGTCGTCGTGAAAATTCAGAGAGAATCTTCAGCGAGATAGAGGGGTACTTTAACAAGAAATCCTGCAGAGTCTTACGGGTGATATAGCAGACGTGTGTAGCCTCCATGGCTTCTGCATAGGCTTCGTGGATTGCTTCGCTAAACAAGGCTAACTCTCCGGTGAATTCCCCTGGATATAGAATGCGGATCAGCTGTTCCTTACCAGAATCGGATATGCGGTATATTCGTATTTTGCCTTGACTAACGATATAGAGGGAATCGGAGTCATCGCCTGCCCGATAGATAATTTCTCCTTTTTTATAATCCCGCGACCTTGTTTCCCTCATGATTTCATCCATCTGGTCATCCTCCAAGTGATTGAAAATCGGAACCAGGGATATACATGCCGAATGAGATTTGGCATCGGAGCTATGAGTATGGTCACCTGTATTGCAGCTGTGCTGGTGATGGTTCGAATGCATGGTAAAAGCCCTCCTTAAAAGTCGTAATGGCGTCCTTTGATTGATGATCTTAAATAATCTGCCTTAATTCGGTATCTCTATTTATAATTGTATCAGTAAAAACGTTATCGTCAACTGTGGAATGATCAATAGTTTAAATTATAAATTTAATTATTTTGTAAGGAATTTAAAACATTCTTATGATATAATGATAGCGTAATAGAGAATAGTGCGAGAAAAAAGCACTCGCACAGCAAGCA
>CAYMLE010000036.1:4737-20156 GCA_964391115.1 uncultured Herbinix sp.
TAGCGTAATAGTGTATAGTACGAGAAAAAACATTTGCACAACATGCTTACCTGCGAATACGAAGCGAAGATATAATAATTTTCATTCTGAGAGTCATAATACATAATAGATTGACTTACCAAATTTATAAGAAAAGAGGTTACGTATGGCTGTTAATAATAAACACAGGAGACCAAGAAGATCGAAAGCTAGGATGAAGAGAATTCTGATTATTGAGATGGTTGTCCTTCTGGCGTTATTTGGAGCTTTTTACTTATATAGAACACTAAGTGATAATAAAAATTCGGATAAGCCAAGGGATATTGAAGCGTCAGAAAATAACGATAAAGAGGATGTTGTTGAGGATATACAACAGGAGGATAAGCTTTCTCCTGAGGAGAAGGAAGCTCTGGCAGAGCAAGAACGATTAAAGCAGGAGATTGCTGCAAGAGATGATTTGATTAAGCAGGCAGACCGTCTGACCCTAAGCTATGATTATGATGGTGCGATCGATTTGATTAAGAATTATCAGGGCGATGAGGGAGGATATGCCGTATATCCAACGTTGGTTCAAGCAATTAGCCGGATTGAGGAATCAAAAGCCGGACTGGTTTTATATGGTGGATCCTACGATACCGTTAAGCAGTTTAATCACGTGTTCTTCCATTCCTTGATTGCAGATAATTCGAAAGCCTTTGATGGTGACTATGATGCTGCTGGTTACAATATGTATATGACCACAGTATATGAATTTAAGAAGATGATGCAGAAGATGTACGAGGATGGCTATATACTGATCAGTATGCATGATATAGTTACACCGATAGAACAAGAGGATGGCAGTATCAAGATGGTGGAGCAGGAGATATATCTGCCCGCGGGGAAGAAGCCCTTTGTACTATCCCAGGATGATGTAAATTATTATGATTATATGACCGGAGACGGATTTGCCTCTCGACTCGTTATTGGGGAGGATGGTAAGGTCACCAATGAAATGATCCAAGAGGATGGCAGTGCGATTTATGGTGCCTTTGATATGGTACCGATTATCGATGAATTTGTCGAGGAGCATCCGGATTTCTCTTATAAAGGGGCGAAAGGAATTCTTGCTCTAACTGGATATGAAGGTGTGTTGGGTTACCGGACCAATGATCCAGAATCACCGACCTATGCTCAGGATGTCGAGACAGCAAAAGCAGTAGCTGAGGCTATGAAGGCCACTGGCTGGGAATTTGCTTGCCATGGTTGGGGACATAAGAATGCCCAAACCATTACTACGGATCATTATAAGAGAGACACTAAGCGCTGGCTCGATGAAGTTGCTCCCATAATTGGAGATACTGATATCTATATCTTCCCTTACGGTGTGGATTTTGAGACAACCATGGGCCACTACAGCAGTGAAAAATATCTTTTCTCTAAAGAGAATGGTTTTAATTATTTTAGTGGTGTTAATAAGGGACCTTGGATGCATATCAAGGATGCTTACGTGAGAATGACCAGAAGACCTCTGGATGGTCAGGCAATGCTACAATTCCCAGAACGTTTGACAGACCTCTTTACTATCGAGGAGGTAATTGATCCAGAAAGACCAGCTAGAGACTGGTAAGGAACCAATCATTTAAAAGATAAGACCGGGGTAACGAATGCCACAGTCGGACATCCAATGTCCGTCAGGCAGCGATTACCTCGGTTTTCCTCATTTTGAATATGAGACACACCATACAATATGATGGATTAATGGCCGCAATAATGTACTCAATGGATCTGGGTGTATATAAATTCTGAAAGAAATCATTTACAAGAAAACAATATTTCGCATCGACACGAAACATGATATACTATTCCTATAACAAGGATGCTTTAAGGAGGTGGGGTGAATATGAATTTTACCCATTTACATTTACATACAGAATACAGTTTATTAGATGGTTCCGGTAAAATAAAGGAGCTGGTTCTTCGGGCGAAGGAGCTGGGAATGGACAGCATTGCCATCACAGACCATGGCGTTATGTATGGAGTGATTGATTTTTATAAAGCCTGCATCGCTGAGGATATGAAACCAATTATCGGATGTGAGATTTATGTTGCACCCAATTCCAGGCTTGACAGAGAGCTGGGAAATTCTGATGAACGGTATCATCACCTAGTACTTCTAGCAGAGAATAATATCGGTTACCAGAATCTGATGAAGATTGTGTCCATCGGTTTTTTGGAGGGCTTTTACTATAAACCAAGAGTTGATTATGAGGTGCTATCCCAATATCACGAAGGTATCATAGCTTTAAGTGCATGTCTTGGAGGCGAAGTGGCTGGAAACCTAAGAAGAGGTTTTTATGAGGAAGCGAAGGAGTCGGCCTTAAGACTTCAGGGTATCTTCGGGAAGGACAACTTCTTTTTGGAGCTACAGGATCATGGTATGTCGGAGCAGAAAACCGTTAACCAGGGACTACTACGTTTGTCTCAGGAAAGTGGTATTCCGCTGGTTGCGACCAATGATGTTCACTACACCTACGCAGAGGATGCCGATCCTCATGATATACTGCTCTGTATTCAGACCCAGAAGAAGGTCTCCGATGAGCAGCGCATGCGATATGAAGGTGGACAATATTATCTAAAATCACCAGAGGAAATGCTTGAATTATTTCCTTATGCGAAGGAGGCATTGGAGAACACCTATGAAATTGCCAAACGCTGCAATGTTACCATAACCTTCGGCGAATATAAATTGCCAGTTTACCCCGTACCGCTTCCCTATACAGCCTTTGACTATCTTGCGATGCTTTGTAGAGAGGGTTTGGAAAAACGCTACTCTAATGTTACTCAGGATTTATATGACCGCTTGGAGTATGAGTTAAACACAATCAAGGGCATGGGATTTGTAGACTATTTTCTTATTGTATGGGATTTTATTAAGTATGCAAAGGACCACAATATTATCGTGGGTCCGGGACGTGGTAGTGCGGCTGGATCCATCGTAGCATATTCACTAGAGATTACGGATATCAATCCAATCAAATATAATTTACTCTTTGAGCGTTTTCTTAACCCAGAACGTCTCACCATGCCAGATATTGATATCGACTTCTGCTTTGAAAGGAGGCAGGAGGTCATTGATTATGTGACGGAGAAATATGGTAAGGATAAGGTGGTACAGATCGTAACCTTCGGTACAATGGCTGCGAAAGCGGTTATAAGAGACGTGGGGAGGGCGCTGGATCTGCCTTATGCTCAGGTGGATCAGGTAGCCAAGATGATACCGACTGAGATAGGAATTACCATCGATAAGGCATTAAAGTCCAATCCGGATCTGAACCGTCTCTATGAAGGGGACGAGGATGTAAAACATCTGATTGATATGTCCAGAAGACTGGAGGGTCTGCCCAGACACACCTCCATGCATGCGGCTGGAGTCGTTATCGGTAAGAGTAGTATCTGGGAGTATGTACCCCTTTCAAAGTCCTCTGATGAATCCATCACTACCCAGTTTACCATGACGACACTAGAGGAACTGGGACTGCTTAAAATGGACTTTTTGGGACTTAGAACACTCACTGTAATTCAGAACGCGGAAGCTTTGATTAATAAAAGCCGTTCGCAGGAGAATAAATTCAATATTAAGCAGATTGATTATAACGATGAAAAGGTATATGACATGATATCTTCATCGAAGACCGAAGGTGTCTTCCAGCTGGAAAGCAGTGGCATGAAGAACTTCATGAAGGAGCTAAAGCCTCGAAATCTGGAGGATGTCATAGCAGGTATAGCACTATATCGACCCGGGCCGATGGATTTTATCCCGAAATACATCAAAGGAAAGAATGAAGCAGGCCAGATTGTATATGAGTGTCCTCAGCTGGAACCGATTCTATCCCCTACCTATGGTTGTATCGTGTACCAGGAGCAGGTTATGCAGATTGTAAGGGAGCTGGCGGGCTATAGCTTTGGCCGAAGTGATCTCGTTCGTAGAGCCATGTCCAAGAAGAAAGAGTCCGTGATGATTAAGGAACGGAATGCCTTCGTCTATGGTATTGAAGAGGAGAATGTGCCAGGCTGCATGAATAATGGAATACCGGAGGCAGTAGCCAACCATATCTTTGATGAGATGATGGATTTTGCAAAATATGCCTTTAACAAATCCCATGCTGCTGCGTATGCCGTAATATCCTATGAGACAGCATATCTGAAATGTTATTATCCAGTGGAATACATGGCGGCACTAATGACCTCTGTGATTGATAACCCTAGTAAGGTATCGGAATATATTTATACCTGTCGGCAGATGAACATCCAGATACTGCCCCCGGATATCAATGAAGGAGATACGGTATTTACCGTTTCAGACAACGCTATCCGGTATGCGCTATCCGCGATCAAAGGGGTAGGTAAGCCCGTGATAGATGCGATCGTTATAGAACGGGAGGAACATGGACCCTATACCAGTCTTAAGGATTTTGCTTCCCGTCTTTCTGGGAAAGAAGTAAACAAACGAACGATTGAAAGCTTTATTAAGGCTGGGGTATTCAGTGATCTTCATGACAACCGCAGGCAGCTGATGATGAGCTATGTTCAAATATTAGACCAGATAGCGGCAGAGAAGAAAAAATCTGTAACAGGACAGATGACCCTATTCGATTTTGCAGGGGAAGAGGAACTACAGGAGTTTGAAATAGAGCTTCCTGAGGTAAGCGAGTATAATAAAGATCAGCTTCTAGCCTTTGAGAAAGAGGTATTAGGCATATATGTAAGTGGTCATCCCCTAGAGGCCTATGAGGAACTGATTAGTAAGAATGTCACAGCCGCTTCAATGGATTTTATGATTGATGAAGAAACCGAGCGTCATAAGGTTGAGGACGGTAGGACGGAGCTAATTGGAGGTATGATCACCAGCAAAACCATCAAGAGTACTCGAAATAATAGTGTCATGGCGTTTATTCTACTGGAGGATATGTTTGGGACGGTGGAAGTGATTCTGTTTCCCCGAGATTTTGATAAATACAAGCATATGCTAGAGATTGACCAGAAGATATTTATCCGAGGTAAGGTTACGGCGGAGGAGGATAAGCCGGCCAAGCTGATCTGCCAGGAGATTATTCCCTTTGATCGTGTACCTAGAGAAATATGGATTCAGTTTCCGAACATAATGGCCTACCAGGAGGAGGAGCAGAGACTTTTCTCCATACTGGGAGAATATGATGGGCAGGACATGGTCTCTATATACTGTACTGAGGAAAAAATGATTAAAAAATTACCCAAAAGCAGGAACACAAAGGCAGATATAGAATTAATTAACAGCCTGAAATCTATATATTCAGATCAAAATGTACGAGTAACCGACAAGAGTATTGAAAACCATAAATAAATAGATTAAAATATGTTATACCGTTCGATGAATTTGGAGGAAGAATATGACTAGAAAAGTAAATACCATTGGAATATTAACTAGTGGTGGTGACGCACCTGGCATGAATGCAGCGATTCGTGCAGTAGTAAGAACAGCATTAGGAGAAGGCATTCAGGTAAAGGGCATTCGAAGAGGATATATGGGGTTATTAGATGAAGATATCATCGACATGGACTCCCATAGTGTATCAGAGATTATTCAAAGGGGTGGAACCATTCTTTATACGGCACGTTGCCCTGAATTTGTTAATCCAGAAGTACAGGATAGAGGAGCTGAAATCTGTAAAAAACACGGGATTGATGGCTTGGTTGTAATCGGTGGCGACGGTTCCTTTAAAGGAGCTCAGGCTCTGGCAAGACGAGGCGTGAATGCGGTTGGAATTCCTGGTACCATTGACCTTGATATTGCATGTACAGATTATACCATTGGCTTTGATACCGCAGTAAATACAGCCATGCAGACCATAGACCGTGTTAGGGATACCTCCACTTCCCATGAGAGATGTAGTATTATCGAAGTAATGGGTAGAAATGCTGGTTACATTGCACTTTGGTGTGGTATTAGTAATGGTGCAGAGGATATCTTGATTACGGAACGTTTTGATCACGATGAGCAATTTATTATTGATAAGATCATTCGTCGCCGTGAAATCGGTAGAAAGCATTATATCATTATTAATGCTGAGGGCGTTGGGGACTCGAATGGAATGGCTAAGCGTATTGAAGCAGCGACCGGAATGGAAGCTAGAGCAACCATAATTGGCCATGCTCAAAGAGGTGGTAGCCCGACTGCTACGGATCGTTATTATGCCTCAGTTATGGGCGCAAAAGCGGTTGATTTATTATGCTCTGGTGCAACAAATCGTATCGTAGCATACCGAAATGGTGGTTTTGTGGATTACGATATTGAAGAAGCATTAGCCATGACAAAGGATATCGATCAATATATATATGATCTACACAAGAGACTTTCTAGTTAGTTAATAGACTTATTATATTAGACATATTTTATCCTTAAATTTTATCACCAAAGAAAAATTGGCTTTGGATAAAATGGATTAACAATAACACGCCAAAGGATTCCTATTGCTATAAACGATTCGTTTCGTATATGGCAATTCAATCTGAAGGCGCGTTTTTGTTAGAGAAACCTGTATCAATTATGTATTTAGAAATGAGGGAAACGATGAGTAATAAGATGAAAAAACTAATTTCCTATTATAAGCCATATAAGGCATTATTCTTTGCGGATCTATTCTTTGCCTTAGTGGCAGCAGCTATATCCCTAGTGTATCCGATGATCGTACGATACATAACGAATGATATTCTTGTCAATTATGAGCTGTCTGAAAGTGCACCAATTATCATAAAGCTCTTATTTATAATGTTGGGACTTCTGCTACTGGAATTTGTCAGCAATTATTTTACAGCCTATCAGGGACATATCATGGGAGCAAAGATGGAATTTGATATGCGAAATGATATCTTTAACCATTATCAAAAGCTGTCATTTAATTTTTATGATAATCAAAAGACCGGTCAGCTGATGTCTAGGGTAACCAATGATCTTTTTGATGTTACAGAGCTGTGTCACCATGGCCCAGAGGACATTGTCATTTCTCTGATTAAATTTATCGGTGCATTCATTATATTAATCGGAGTGAACCTCCCCCTGACACTGATTGTATTTGCTTTCCTGCCCATTATGTTCCTCTTCGCTTATCGCATGAGAGGGAGAATGAGTCGGGCCTTTCGTAAGAACCGAGAAAGGATAGCGGATATCAATTCTCAGATTGAGGACAATTTATCCGGGATTCGAGTTGTAAAATCCTTTGCCAACGAGTCGGTAGAAATGGACAAGTTTCTGGAGGGGAATTCCAGGTTTGTGGAAAGTAAGCGAAATAGCTATTTGAATATGGCAATCTTCCATTCGGGACTGAACCTATTTACGGGTTTGATTAATGTTGTGGTGATTGCTGGCGGTGGATTATTTATTGCAAATAACGTGATTAATATCGGGGATTTGTTGACCTTTCTCCTGTACATTAACAATCTAATTGAACCAGTTAAGAAACTCATAAACTTTACGGAACAGTTTCAGAATGGTATGACGGGCTTTGATCGTTTCTATGAAATCATGGAGATTCAACCGGATATCGTGGACTCCCCAGAGGCTGTTGAACTGGGTGAGGTAAAAGGAGATATCGAATTTAAAAACGTTTCCTTCAAATATAATGAAGCCTCCTCAGAGGTTTTTCGTAATATTGACCTAAAGGTAAATGCAGGGGACTATATGGCTCTGGTAGGAAGCTCAGGTGTCGGAAAAACCACCATGTGCAGTCTGATTCCCCGTTTTTATGAGGTGTCTGAGGGTGACATTTCCATCGATGGTATCAGTATAAAGAAGCTTAAACTAAAATCCTTACGTAAAAATATCGGTATTGTACAGCAGGAGGTATATCTCTTCGCGGGAACGGTCATGGATAATATCCGTTACGGTAAGCCAGGGGCTTCAGATGCTGAGATCATCGAAGCTGCCAAAAATGCCAATGCCCATGAGTTTATCTCAGAGCTTCCCGATGGATATCACACCTACATTGGTCAGAGGGGCGTCAAGCTCTCTGGTGGCCAGAAGCAGAGGTTGAGTATTGCTAGAGTGTTTCTAAAGAATCCTCCGATCCTGATCTTTGACGAGGCTACCTCTGCTCTAGATAATGAAAGTGAGAAGGTTGTTCAGGAATCCTTAGAGAAGCTGGCGAAGAATAGAACCACCTTCGTCATTGCTCATCGACTGACCACCATAAAAAATGCAAAGAAAATTCTGGTGCTGACGGAGGAAGGAATAAAAGAATCCGGTAGCCATGAAGAATTACTCAAAAAGAATGGTAGCTATGCAGGATTATACCGAATGGCCTACGAAAAAAAATAGTAAAAAGCCTACTTAAATAAGTTGCCTTAAATAATCTGTGAAAATATCTGTGAAAATAATGATGTTTATTGGAACTATAATGGTTGATACCGCGTCTAATTATCAGATACGAAAGTATAAAATGACTTGCATCCATTTTATCATTTACATCGTCTTTCTGAAAAGCTATACTATAGCTATGCGATATTTGGACGACAGATGTTAAAAAGGTATAGTATAGGGGGATAATCGGATGCAAAAGGAAACACAGAATGATTTGAATGAAAAACCCACTGCCTATGATATAGAGACCTTAATACGACAATACGGTAACGATGTACTTCGGACAGCATATATGTATGTTAAGGATGTTCATACGGCGGAAGATATTTTTCAGGATGTATTTATCAAGGTGAATAATAAACTTTCAACCTTTGAAGGTAATTCAAGTATTAAAACTTGGATTATACGAATTACTATTAATACATGTAAGGATTATTTAAAGAGTGCATGGAACCGAAAAGTGACTCCACTGATGGAATATCAAGAGGATGCAATTATTAGTGAATCGGATTATGACGAGGTTGAGAAGCAGGATACGAAAGAACTGATTAAAAAATCAGTTTTATCCCTACCGGAGAAGTATAGGGAGATTGTACTCTGTGTGTATTTTCAAGAAATGACGATTGCAGAGGCGGCGAACACATTAGGTATCGCTGAGGGAACCGCGAAAAGCCGGTTGTCACGGGCCAGAGCAAGATTAAAAGATGTATTGGAGGGGAGCATTTCAGATGAATTCTAATCAAACGAAACAGAATATTGAGAAAGATGATATGAATTTAAAAATGCATCTGAACACTTCTCTGGAGAATAGTGGAATTAGTGTATCGGCAGCTTTGATTAATAGAACGCTTACGGCTATTAAAAACCAATCAGATAACACACCAGCAATAGAAGAGATTAAACAGCCGGAGACAAAGATAATCCCTTGGACTAGGTATCTACGTAATTTAACTGCGGTAGCTGCAGCGGGACTTATTCTGGTAATGGGATTAAATTCTCTGGGTCAGAAGAGTATGAAAAATGATGTTGCAGAGAACTCAAAGGAGAAATCCTATGATATGGCTGCTTCCGAGTCAGCTCCGAACACAGCGAATAATAGCTTCACAGCAGATGAAGATGCAAACTCATTTTCTTTTAAAACGGATCAAGCGTTTGAGGATAATAAACTTAGTGCTACTGGTAAAGATCAGAATATGGATGCCGGAGACGTGAAAATGAATGCTGTGAAGGAGGAGTTCTCGGATGCGGATGAAACGGGGATTAGTACTACACTAAGCGATATATATACCTTGAGCTTTGGAGATATTAGTCCAATTACAGCAGAAGCTGCTGAATCCGTGAATATTATTGAAGGTGCTACGAATAACGCAGTCTTTCTATCGAATCAAGCGGATATAGATCAGTTTTACAATTTATTGGCTGGTTTCACCTTTGCGGAGGGAGCACAGTTATCAGGAAGTAATAAATACCTGATTAGAATTAGTAGTACCGGCGCATCCTTTACCTTATCTGTTGAGGATTCCTATATCAATACCAGTTATGTCTATGGAGAAGATCGGGTTGAGGGTAAATATGATACGGTAGATCATGGAGCATTATTGTTGGAGTTGGATCAGTTGTATCAAAAATATAATCAGTAGTCGATTAGAAAGAAAAGGGGCAATCTAACTGCCTTACGTGTAAGATTCTACAATAAAAAAAGGGTTGTATCAACTAAATGATACAACCCAATTATTTTCTACACCTCATCATCGGAAAAAGCAGTGTCTGTTACTGAATCCTCAGCGGGATCTTCGTCTGAGGTAATGTTGATGGAAAGATATTCTCTTGCTTCTTCTGTCTCATCATCCACTTCCTCATCATCAAAATCAAAATCTTCAAAGTCATCTTCAAATTCATCAAAGTCATCTGAGGTTTCTTTTTTGATAAAATTCTTATAAACATAATAAGCACCTGCAGCAAGTGATGCTACTGAGAGGGTACCGAAAATAAATTTACCGAATTTCTTCATGTGATTGTTCTTCCTTTCTTATAAATATTTTAAGAGAATTGCTAAAATTAATTCTCTTGTATCCGTTATTATGATATGCAAACTACTGTCCAATGGGAAGTAAAAACGGCAAAGTACTTAGCCTGATATTCCCATACATACTTAGATATAATTATATACTATTCTTTCATTATAATTCTTATTTCATAAAAAATAAAGTGAAAATTCTATTAAATAGTAAATTTTACTAAAAACGGAGACTAGTTTGCTTTTATATCGTTTTAAATTGACAATTATGGAGGCCTTTGCTATTCTAAGAAAATAGTGTATTTGCCTAAAGGAGGAAGCTACATAATGAATAACAAAAAGAAATTTGTATCATTATTGCTAATCATGACAATGCTGGTCACAGCTTTGGCTGGTTGCATCAAAGGAGAGGCGAACGATACTGACGGGAGCTCGGAACTAACACCTACTCAGGCACCTGCTGAGGATCCAACTCCAACCATAACGCCAGAACCGACTACCGTACCTACACCGGATCCAATTGACTATACGAATGCTGTTATCAAAGATGTATACGCGGATTATTTCTCGGTAGGAGCTGTTTTAAATAACAATATTATTAACTTAGATATCGTTCAAGACATGATTACAACTCATTTCAATAGCTTTACGTTAGAAAATGAGATGAAGCCTGACTTTATGCTGGATCGCCAGGCTTCCACCTCGGATGCAATGTTTGATGAAAGCCCGGTTGTTAATTTTACGAATGCGATACCTGGACTCAAATTTGCTAAGGAAAATGGAATTAAGATGAGAGGTCATACCTTGGTTTGGCATTCTCAGACTCCACGGTGGTTATTTGCCGAGGGATATTCAAATGCGGCAGATGCTCCGCTGGTGTCTAGGGAGCTTATGCTAAAGCGAATGGAAAACTATATTAGACAGATTTTGGAATATACGCAGAAGAATTACCCTGGAGTTATTTATGCCTGGGATGTGGTAAATGAAGCGATTGAGATTGGCAATGGCCATCCAGATGGAATTCGTACAGAGAACAACCTATGGTACGAGGTGGTTGGAGATGACTTTATCGAGAAAGCATTTGAGTATGCGAGGAAATACGCAGATCCAGAGGTTAAGCTATTCTATAATGATTACGGAACTGATAATGTCCTTAAGGCAGCCGCGATTAAGAAACTCTGTCAGAAGATACAAGGACAGGGGAATATCGATGGTATTGGTATGCAGACTCATGTCGGCCTTACCTCTCCAAGTATAAGTGATATTGACAAAACGACTCGCTCCCTAGGAGAATTGGGGCTAGAGCTCCAGGTCACTGAGCTGGATGTTGGCATGACAAGCAATACAGAAGAGGATCTAGCGAATCAGGCAACCCGTTACAGGAGACTGTTCATGTTCTTCCAGAAGTGGGTAGACGACGGTATTAAGCTAACGAATGTCACCTTATGGGGAACCACGGATAACCGTTCATGGTTGAATAAGCCCGATGTACCAAACTATCCTTTGCTATTTGATAAAGACTTTGAGAAGAAACCGGCTTATTATGGCGCCATTCAAGATCCGGAAGTACCTATTTATTAAACAACTGCTTTGTAGATAAGCAACCAATAAATAATAATATGTATTAAGATAGTAGTTTGACCTTGGAAAACGAGAAGATGGATTGTTTTCCAGGGTCTTTTTTTGTTCCATCAATTATTTGTTATCCTAGTTGAATAAATAGTTCTGAAATTATACTACAATTCAGCCGAAGATGCATGATAATTCTGTTAAATAGAATAAGATATTGCAATATCATGCATCCTTTGAAAGCAAAAAATGGACCTTAAGAAAATATTAAGTAATTTAACAAGATTTTGACAAAGAAAAAAGGTTATGATACTATATATAGTAGTATGTTTCACTAAAGATTTTGCGAAAAAACGCCATTAAGATGAGTGTTTGGTAAGCAGCCCAAATTATTTCGACACAAAGAACATAGGAGGAAAAAGAATGAAGATGAGATGCGGCAAATTTTTTGCTCTGCTTCTATCCCTAGCACTGTTAATACCAGTTTTGGGGTACCAGAGTGAAGCGGTAGCATACGCAGCAACCCCAACGTTTGTGGACACAACCAAAGAGTTCACTGGAGACGGGGAGACCTATCAGTTAGAAATTGAGAACAAAGTATCAGGTAGTACCTATAAATGGTCTTCCTCTAACACCAAGGTAGCTAAGGTGAGTAGTAAAGGATTGATCACGACGGTTGGTCCTGGAACTGCTAAAATTAAATGTAAGATTACATATCCTTCAAGCAAGACGAAAACACTCACTTCAAAGATAACTGTAGTAATACCTGCTACAGAGGTAAAGATTAATAACTCCGTAGAAGTGAATGGAGCACATATCTTAAATCTCGGCGAAAGCTTTGATTTTAATAGAGATATTGTTCCGACAAATTCCTCCTACAAGACCCATTGGTCCATTGGTGGTGGAGACCCAGATTGCATCCGAATTGATGACAATACCAGCGGTAAGATTACAGCAACAAAGGTTGGTAAAGTTATTTTAAAGGCGACTGCAACCAAGACCAGAAATAATGTAGATATTATAAACAGTATAGTAGATGATGCAATTATTATAGAGGTTGTTGGACTTTCTGCAACGGTTCAATCTGCCGAGATTACTGACAGTACAGAGATTAAGGTGGTATTTGACAGCCCTGTAGATCCTAACACTGTGATAGGTCAAAATAATAAATTGCAGGATAGCATAGAGATCTCAATGCGAAAGAACATCAAAGGTGTTCTTGCAAGTGATCCCGGTGCTCTGACGGCAACCTTATCCTCCGATAATAGGGTATTGACGATTCAGACAGCAAATATGCTTGAGGGTGAGTATGGAATTAACTTTACCTCAAAGATTAGAACAACCGTTGGAACTCCAATTGAGGAATATTATAAGCAGCTTAGCTTTACTGATAATGTTTCGCCGTTCATCAAGGAGATAACTCTAGACGATACCGGAATGGTAGCAAACATATATTTTAACGAAGCAATTGATTTCTCTAATCTAAAGGTGTCGAATGCTTCCTTGATCAATACAACTGGAACTAATGCTGATCCGTCAACATTAACGATGCTTAACAATCGTGTTAATTATATAGCGAGTGAGGATAGGAAGTCCTTGTCGATTAATTTATCGAAGATCGCTTATACAGACTATGGTAAGACATTTTCTGTGACCTTTACTGGTATTAAGGACTTATCAGGAAACATTCCTTCCAGCTATACACTAACTGCTTTCCTACATACAGATAATTCTCAAAAGCCTCAGCCGAGAGCCCTGAGTGTAGTAAGAAGCGGATACAATGTACTGACAGCAACCTTTGATCGATCGGTTCAGTTTGGTGGACAAGCACAGGTAAATAACGGCAGTATTTTATTTGGTGTTGTAGATTCGAAAGACTCAAAGAAAGTTAACTACACTATGTATGATGCTGAATCCATTTTAAATGGTAATCAGGTAGTAAAACTTGGTTATTGGATGGGCTTCAATCCGATACAAACGGATCAATCCAACAATCAGATGTACAGCTTTAGTGTAAACTTTACATCGGATCAGATGAACCCGGTATTAATGAATCATGAGTTTGATGCAAAGACTAATATCCTAACACTTAACTATAATGAAGAAGTAGAATTAGCGTTGAACACTGGCGTATTTAATAGTATTCTACGTACCGTGACGGATGAGATTCGTTCTGGAACACTTTTAAATTATACTAAGGTAGAATCCACGGATAAGAAGATTGTAAAGCTCTTAATTAGTAATATGACCTTAACCGGTAATTATACCTTGACACTGGACCAGGGATTTGTAAAAGATAATTTCCGCAACAATAGTTTAGCTAGAACGATAACGATCGGAAATGCGGGAAGCACAGCATTAGAGCTTCCAGGACCTTATCTGATTACTCAGTCCTCTACTAACCTGAGCCAGATTAGCCTTGAATTTGCTCAAATGCTAGATGTTGCATCTGCAACGAACCTAGCTAATTATCAGATTCCTGGGTTGACAATTATTTCGGCAGAAATCAGGAATAACACGAAGGATAATGGCGCTACCGTAGTACTTACCGTATTGGATGGTTCCATTGACGTAACGGTAGAACGACCAATTACAATTCGTGGTGTTAAGGGCTATAATGGAAGCTATGCTGAAATTGAAGAGTTTACTAAGATGGTAGAGCTGAAAGATAATAAGAGACCTCTTTTCCTTGGATCGCCGGAATATGATAGATCGAATCTAAATGTTATAAAGCTGAACTTTAATGAGGAGATTAAGGGTACCATGGCAGTACAGGTAACCCAGATAAGGTCTCAATTTTCAGAAACGCTTCATAACACAGTTACGGTGTCTGGTAATTCCGTAATAATAACTCTGAATTCAGTGCCTGCAAACGGATCTTATTTAAAGATTGATATCTTGGATAATAAGATTACTGATATTAGTGGAAACCAGTCTGTAGCAATGCCAAGTCCCCAGGGCGTTGTGGTATCCTATAATTAAACAGACATTGACATGGACGACATTCTGGAGAGTTCAGAATATAACCATGACGATCGCTTGTAGAAAATAAGCCTTAGAAGATTCACCAAGTTTGAATGAAGAGTACTCTCAATCGTTTATGATTACACTTTTGGGAGTACTTTTTTATTGCTTTTAAAACGAAGGGAAAAGATAGTAATATTATCGAATGTTTTATGCCAAATAGCATATAATACATAGGATGATTAAGGAAAGTATCCTGGTAATATTAAAGATTGTCATAAAAATATAAATAAGATTGTCATAAAAATATAAAAAAAGGTTGACATAATGACAGGAAAATGTTAACATATAAATTGTTGACTTTCCAAGAGTAATTTTTGATCAAATTGGGATTAATAAATGGTAGTATCTTGATACTATTTATTTAAGAAGAAAACAAGAATATATTTAACTTAATTAATGACGCGGGGTGGAGCAGTCTGGAAGCTCGTCGGGCTCATAACCCGAAGGTCATAG
>CAYMLE010000037.1:0-6606 GCA_964391115.1 uncultured Herbinix sp.
TTTACAGCATCCAGATTCTGTCCCCATCCATAGCCTCCGCTTCGTCCACTGACATATTTTACAGCCTGCTTCGAATCCACTCCAGCATGGGGCATTGCCGATAGGGAACCAGCAAGATAATACCCGTCTATCTTTACCACAACAGCTCTTCTCGTCCAGGACCAACCGCCCCAGATATCCTTAATGATATTAGTGTCCTCTCTGGTCAGGGGCTCTACATCAGCATGGTTAGTGCCGAAGGTTCGCTTCAGATAAAAGGTCCTTCCAGTCTTAACATCCATAACCTCAGCTATATCTCCCCGTTTGAAGATATGTTGCACCCTTTTAAACCAATCCAAATCTCCTGTTTTACTAGGATTAATTGACGGTGTCTCGCTTTCTGGCTCTTCAGCACTTAGCGATACTATTTCCGCACTTATTTGAGTTTCAGCTTTTTCTTCCGTTTTCTCTTCAATCTCTTTTAACATATTTCTGGTCGATTTTCCGACAATTCCATCTGAGGTGATGCCATAATCCTTTTGAAATTTTTTCACCGCATTAGCCGTAATGCTTCCATAATATCCGGTTGCTTTCGTGTAATTAAAATAACCTAATTCCTTCAATGTAATCTGAACCGTCGTTACTTCTGACCCTCTGGAGCCTTTTTTAAGTAACGCTGCGGCAGCTTCATTAACCGGTGTTAATGCTATGACCGAGGCCATGCAAAAGGTTGCTATACGAATTAAGTTTTTATTATTCATCTTTTATCTCCTACCAAAGTATGTATTCACGAGTTTCAGTTTGTAACTTGTCTAGGAGCAATTATATTACGTATTTATTAACGTGTCAACGATTCTGTGTAATATTTATGTAATATTTCATTAATATGATTGTAATATTTGGTAATCTGCCTAATATAAGGCAACATAAGGCTACATATGGGTGCATATGGGTGCATAAGGCATATGGGCATTTGAGTATTTGAGTATTTGAGCACATGAGTGTTTGAGTATTTGGGTATTTGGGTATTTAGGTATTTGAGTGTTTGAGTATTTGAGTATTTGATTATTTGATTATTTGGTAGAAATTAGTTTGACTCAAATGCAAAAAAACTGCCGTTAAAGAAAGGGCTTCTTTAACAGCAGTCTATTTTACTTATATATAATTGTTATTTTTTCACATAGGTTATGACGCAAGCACCAGGGCCCGCATGAGTTCCAACAACACAACCCACAGGGTACATCATCATGTCCGGCAGATTATATTTATCCCTCAGCTTTTCCTTAAACAGAATGCACTTACTATCATCGGCTGTATATCCAAGGTGAACCGGGTAGGCTCGATCAATCTCTCCGTATTCATCAATAACATCCAACATCTTCGCTATTCCCTTATTGGTACCCCGTTCCCTTCCAACCACACCTATTGCTCCATTTCTTATGTTAAGAATCGGTTTGAACTTAAGTAGGGTTCCTAAAAGAGTTGAAGATTTAGATAACCTTCCTCCTTTATGGAGATATTCTAAGGTATCAAGCATAGCCAATAAAACAATTCGATCCTTCAGGTTTTCTAGGTCAGTTACGATTTCAGATGCTTTTTTGCCTTCGGATTTTAACTTCACAGCTTGCTCAACCAGAATTCTCAATGCACCAGCGGTATTGTTACTATCTACAATATGGATATCATCATATTCTGACATCTCCTTGGCAATCGTAGCACTCTGAAGCGTACCACTTAGCTTGCCTGCAACTAGCAAAACGATTGCACTGTCTCCTGCCTCCTTAGCCTCATTAAAATGCTGAAGGAAATCATTTGGAGAGGGTTGCGAAGTCGTTGGAAGAACCTCTGCCTTCACTAGCTTTTCATAAAAGCCCTCGATGGTTATCTCAATACCTTCTCTATATTCAACATCACCGAAGATAACCTTTAGTGGCACCAATGTAATATCAAGCTGTTTTGCTTGTTCCCTAGTAATATCTGATGTTGTATCAGCAATTATTCTTATTCCCATAGCAACCTCCATTCTCCTCATCATAGCTATTATTCTAGGATATCATCTACAATTTTTTTAATCATGCGTTCCAGTATGAGCACTTCATCCAAACTAAAATTTTCTTTAATCTGATTCATCAGATTCGTATTAAAATTAGTATTCCCACCATAAAACTCCATAAATTTATTAGTAACCTCCAGATTACATTCCCGACGGTCTTTTACAGAAGGAACCTTACGTACGAATCCCTTGTCGACTAGATTACTAATTCGGTAGGTCGCATTTGGCATAGAAATCTTCGTATATGCTGCAAAATCTCGGATAGAAGGTCGGTCTAGCAAAAATATTGCCTCCAAGCAATAGGATTCCGTGGGGCTTAAGCTGCCCTCTCCATCATTAATCATCGAAAATAAATTTTTACAATAGTTAGCACGGAACTTGTAATATAGCTTTTCAAATTCTTTTTCCAGCATCGCGATTAGCTCCTTACTATGATTCTATTTATATAGCTAATTGGGAGCTCCAGAATCGTTGTTGTTCATTCAACATCTTATTCTACAAGCTTTACAATTACCTAAGGTTTTCGCTTGCAAATATTAATTAAAATATTTTAATTAAATTTTTCTAACTAATAATAGCACCAATTATAACCTTTGTCAAATATATTTTATTATCTTTTATAAAAAAGCCCTTTGACAGAAACCAACAGAATTTGACAGTCATATAATATAGTGATAAGAACTACGAATGGAAGGAAGGCAATGCACGAACGTTGGAGCTACCGTACTAGCTTCACCGAGAAAGAGTATTATATATTTCAAGAGGCGGTCGGTGACAACCTTTATCACTATCACCCGATATCCATTGCTCGCAATGGTGATTTAAGGTATCGATTCATTGCAAATACCGTCATCTCTCCAAAGTTTCCTACCAACTTTATTATTATAGAAGTTTATAAGCCTCGTTCCGGGAAAGCATATATAACCAGAAAAATACCAATCAATACAAACTTATAGGAGTTTATTATATACATGTCAACGATAAATATTGAGATAAGCTAGCATCACTACCATGGTTCACATATCCTATGTTCAAACAAAAGGATACAGGAATAGTATCCATCCCATGTCGATGGCCCTTTCCTGTATCCTTATCTTATTAATTAGAGTATAAATCATATTTGATATAAAAGGATGATTCCTTACCTTCACTTTATTGTGTCTTGATGACGGATTACACACGATCCTTCTTGAATCTATTTAGAACAATACGGTTCCAGTTGGATTCTTCTTATCCAGGGTAAATTCAGCCTTCTCTGTGCCACATTGAATATCATAGTCACCCATAAACCCTGATATCTGACCATAGCCCTGATCGTCCGTAACTACCTTGATTCTCGTCCACCAATCCTGCTTTACCCGCTTCAGCAATTCATCATAAGCCGGTTTGCTGGAGTTATCTGCTCTGAGTAAACCCGCTGGTGCGTTCAACCATTTTCCATCCACCACACTCCAGGTTGTAACTGATTCTACCAGCGGATGAGAGAATAGAGTATCGTATAGCTCCACAACCTCTCTTGCTTGACGTTCCTCCCCTTCTGGAGTACTCGGCCACTCCTTCACCTGAAAATCATTCAAATCTTCAATTTCGGGTGGCATGATGTCTCCTGAAATTAAGGTATTTTCCGTAAAGTGAATTGGAAGTCCAAAACGAGAATACCGTTCTAGAACCTCTTGAGTCTTCTCTAGACCCCAATATCCCTGATGTTGATGGGACTGAATACCGATAACATCGATGGGAATACCAGCCTCTAAGCAGCCTTCGATTAAAATTTCATATGAAATAGAGGTATTAAAATCATTTAGCAGAAGCACAGAGTTAGGATTTGCCTCTCGGGCTGCTTGAAACACCTGACGAATCAGGGGGATTCTGCCTAGTTCTTTACAGATACGGGTAATGCCATTATCATATTTATCAAAGATCGGCATGATGACTACTTCATTTATAACATCCCACATATCAATGGTTCCCTTGAACTCTGTTACATCTCTCTGAATACGGTCCAGTTGTGTCTTAAGAATATCCTCATTGCTCATGTTTAAGAGCCAAGGAGCACATACCGTATGCCAACATAAAGGGTGTCCCTTTACCGTTACGCCTTTTGATTTCAGCCACTTGGCAGCCTTCAAAGTGGGTTCTGTCATGGGCTTTCCCTGTTCCTTCTCATATTGACCCCAATAAAAAGGTAAGGTCCCTGCATTAAACAATGCTAGCCATTTTTCAAAGCGCTGTTCCATACCCACTTGTTCATTTCCCTGAAGCTCTCCATTTACCAATGGAATAGAATCAAATGCTCCACACCCAAAAAGGAACTTGTGGCTTTTCTGATTCACCGAAATCTCCTTATTTACTACAGGACTTCCATCTGAGTGTACAAATTTTACCTTGGCATCAGCCATACGTGCTTGATATTTCTGGTTAAAATTCATGATCGTCTCCATTCTGCCGAAACACCTCTGATTTGGGTGTCAGCCCCTATATGCAATGTGAAAGATTAGCAATTCGCGGTGCAAAACACCTTTTTTTACACACTACCTGCAACAAAACTCTTCTCCTATTTCATGGAATTATTATTCCTATTGTTATAAATAAAGTCTACCTTACGGGTTTGTCTCTGTCAATCTTGGGTTGCTTTTAAGCGAAAGTTTTAGTAACAGATGATACTATACATAGAATCTAGATAAACCAATATAATGTAGGTAGCGACTTGATTTTATATCCCTACTTTGATACAATGGCACAAAATCAGAAAAAGAGGTGAACTATGTTTCAGAGTCTAGTATCTGCTGATAACATCAGCATTTTATTTGTATTTATTGAAGGTCTTCTATCCTTCCTATCTCCCTGTGTTATTCCTATAATTCCTATCTATATGAGTTACCTAGCCGGTAATGCGAAGAACGTAGGTGAAGATGGCGTTATCACATATAAGAGAAAAAAGGTTTTTTTCCATACGATGTTTTTTGTTCTCGGCATCTCCTTTGCATTCTTTGTTTTAGGAATGTCCATAACTACGCTGGGCTCCTTCTTCAAGAAAAACCAGATGCTTTTCACCAGAGTCGGTGGTATTCTGATTATTCTTTTTGGCCTATATCAGATTGGATTTCTGGATTTTAAGTTTCTCCAACGAGAACGAAAAATACAATTTAAATTTAAAAAAGATACTATGAATCCCCTAGCAGCATTCCTAATGGGCTTTACCTTTAGCTTTGCCTGGACCCCCTGTGTCGGTCCCGCCCTAACTTCTGTACTAATCCTAGCCTCCAGTGCTAAGAATCAACTACTGGGTAATATGCTAGTACTAGTCTATGCCTTGGGCTTTGTAATACCTTTTCTCCTTTTAGGCTTGTTTACCACGCAGGTGTTGAATTTCCTAAAAAAGAATCAAAAAATAATAAAATACACCGTCAAAATCGGTGGAGTCTTATTGATTATAATCGGTATAATGACCTTCACGGGCTGGATGAATGGAATCTCTAAATACCTGAATTCCTTTACACCCCAAACGGATACCCGAAAAGAAGACACCAAAGAACCAGGTACCTCCAAGGATAAGGAACAGCTTTCCACTCCCGATGTTGAAGATTCAGAAGGTCCGGATACCGGTGTTCCCGATGCCGAAGGTCCTGATACCGGAGACACTGGCACCAATAATTCCGATACCTCAACATCCAACCAATCCAATCGTACAAAAGCTTTTGATTTTACCCTAACCGACCAATATGGCAACGAACATAGCCTCTCCGAATATGAGGGTAAAGTAATTTTTCTTAATTTTTGGGCTACCTGGTGTCCACCTTGTCAGAAAGAGATGCCAGATATTGAGGAACTTTATACGGACTATGGTCTAAATGAGAATGACGTCATATTCTTAGGTGTTGCCAATCCAGCTAGTAGCGAGTATCCCAACAATACCGATGTTAAGAAAGAAGAGATTATTCATTTCCTTGAAGAAAATGAATATACTTTTCCTACCGTATTCGATGAAACAGGCGAAATATTAAACCAATATATGATTTCTGCCTTTCCTACTACATTTTTGATTGATAAGGAAGGATATATCTATGGATACGCTCCTGGTATGCTAACGAAGGATATGATGGAGAGTTCCATAAGCCAAACGATAGAAGCTACAGAGTAAATAATTACAATTATTGCCGAACGCGTTTTGACATCTATTATTTTTTATGCTATAATGTATCTGTTTCATTCAAAATATAACTGAAAGGCGGTATTGGATGTACGTATTAACTGTAAATGAGGTTTGTGCAAACTAGCACATAATTAAATACTCGATGGGTACGATTTGTAACCTTTTTATTTTTGTACCCTCAATTACCTTTTCAGTCAATACTCCATACTGTCTGTTATAATATAATTAGGTATACATTTGCTTAAATAAAGGCTTTCTTCTTTATTTATGAATGTGTCAGCAATTAATCTAGGGACTCAATATATGTAATAATAACTATGAATCTTTTATTACTACTTAAACCTACGATATTGCAACCCAATAATAGGATTATAATTAAGGCATAACAGGTATTTCCTGTTATGCCTTTTTGTTATGACTT
>CAYMLE010000037.1:6706-19787 GCA_964391115.1 uncultured Herbinix sp.
TTGTTATGACTTCTTGTTATGACTTCTTGTTATGACTAAATCCTAGCAGAAGTTTATCTTTATCAAAATAAGTGGTTTATATTGGTGTATCGAAAAGGTGAAACGTGGTACTTTGTTTATTATTTAGAATCTAATGAATTAGGAGTTAAAATCATGACAGATAAGTCGATCAAAGCCTTGGAATTTGATAAAATTTTAGTACAATTAAGTGAATATGCTGTTTCTGATACAGCAAAGAAAAAGTTGGCCGAATTACGGCCCTATATGAACGTGCGGGAAGTGACATCTAGGATAAACGAAACCACAGAAGCAGTCCGCATACTGAATCAGATTGGAACCCCACCCCTTCCCCTGATGAAAGACCTCCGGATGATTTTAGATCTGGGCGAAAAAGGTTCCATGCTGATACCGGAACAGATCACCGCCATAGGTGATTTTATCACTGCATGCAAACGTATGAAACAGTTTCTGAAACGGGCTGAAGCGCTGCAAGTTGGAATTGCCGGATATGGGGGTGCCATATATCTACTTTCAGAGCTTTTAAACGAAATTGAACGATCCATACGAAATAATCGGGTGGATGAGAATGCCTCAAGAGAGTTAAAGGATATTCGCCGCCGTATGGATCAGGTAAGACAGGAAACCAAGTCCAAACTAGAAAGCCTCCTTCGCAGTAAAAAGGAGTGGTTCACTGACGGATATATTTCGACTAGAAATGGCCATTTCGTCCTGCCGGTTAAGCGGGAATACAAGCATCAGGTAAGTGGATCGGTGATGGATATCTCCTCCACAGGTTCCACCTGTTTTATTGAACCAAATTCCATTATGAAGTTTCGTGATGAGCTTAATCATCTGGAGATTGAGGAGAGCAACGAAGAGAGACGAATCCTTTATACCTTGACCGTCCAGATTTGTGAACGTGCGGCTGATATTCATTTGAATATGGAAGCGATGGAATCATTGGATTTTATCTTTGCCAAAGCAAAACTAAGTTTGGATATGAGGGGTGTGCCTGCAACTATAAATAATAACCGCTATATCCACATAGTGAACGGTAGACATCCTCTTATCAAGTCTGAGGACTGTATCCCCTTAAATTTTGAGATAGGCAATCGTATTAAGGGTGTTGTAATAACTGGTCCTAATACTGGCGGAAAGACCGTTGCCCTAAAAACTGTAGGCTTATTACAAACGATGGCACAAAGTGGTCTTCATGTTCCATGCAGCAGCTCTGAACTATGTATGAACAATGCTGTTCTATGTGATATCGGAGATGGGCAGAGCATTACCGAAAACCTATCCACCTTCTCCTCCCATATTGTAAATATTATCGATATACTGAAACATTCCGACAAGGATAGCTTGGTACTTCTGGATGAATTAGGCTCTGGAACGGATCCTGCTGAAGGGATGGGAATCGCCATCTCCATCCTGGAGGAATTAATGGAGAAGGGCTGTCTCTTCATGGCAACAACTCATTATCCTGAAGTTAAGGAGTATGCTACCAGGAAGGAGGGTCTGATTAACGCCCGAATGGCTTTCGACCGAGAAAGCTTAAAACCTCTATATCGTTTGGAAATCGGGGAAGCTGGAGAAAGCTGCGCCCTTTATATTGCCAAACGTCTTGGTCTTCCAACGCGGATGCTGAAACGGGCGTACGAAGAAGCCTACCAAAGGAAGGAAGACCATCCCGTAACTCGAACAATGGAAGCAGATTTTCTCACTACTGACGAAGAGGCTGAAACGAAAGATATTACACCGGTTGCTCTAAACCAAATCAAAGAGGATAAACCAGCAAAATCAGCCAATACTCGAAGTCAAAGGTTCCAGATTGGTGACAGTGTCGTTGTATACCCCCAGAAGAAGATTGGTATCGTATACCGTACTGCTAATGAAAAGGGCGAGGTAGGGGTACAAATTCAAAAGAAGAAAGAGCTTGTGAATCATAAACGTCTGCAGTTAAAAGCCTCGGCCACGGAGATGTACCCGGAGGATTATGATTTTTCCATTATCTTCGACACTGTAGCAAATCGAAAGGCAAGACATAAGATGGGAAAAGGCTACCAGCCAGGATTGTCAATCGTATATGATAAGGATGACTTATAAAGAAGCTGGCATAACTCAACATTAACATTATTACCATCGTTCTGAATGTAACCCAAGTCAACAATCGAACGGTTGTATAAGTCGTGTATAAAGAGGAAGGATAAAGCCTAATATAGGGGCTTTATCCTTCCTCTGCTATTTTTTCTATAATTCACCCGTATCGTGATTAATATCTTGATTGATATTCACCTATATCTTAGTATCAATGCGAGATCTCAACCCCAGTCCATTGACATAATAGATCATACATCTCCTTATAATCCCTTTTCAAACTGACTGGTTTAAAATCGGTTGAGGTAAAGCAATGCTTCGATTCACCGGTTGCCCTTACCTGTTGGCTTTTTGCGTCCAATACCAGGTATTCAATTGTCATCTTAATTCCATTAAATGAAGATAGCTTAGGGAGAATCATTACTTCCTCTTGAAATCGTACAGACGATTTATATTCACAGGAAACACCCAAAACCGGAGAATAAACTCCCGCTGCCTCAATCCGGTCATAGCCAAGGCCAATCTGCTCCAAAAAATCCACTCGGGCTTCCTCAAACCATCGAATGTAGTTGGAGTGATGAATTACCGCCATCTGATCAGTCTCATAATATTTTGCTTGCCGGATATAGGGTCTCAGTTTTTGCTTATCTTTATTAAGATCACATTCCTTCATAATATCTCTCCTCGTATGGAACCCGGATTAATCCTTGTACCGCCTCTCTAAATGCATTTATCTTTATATCTTATATTTATATACCTTATATCTCCACCCGGTTTCTACCGTTGTTTTTAGCTTCATATAATTTCTTATCCGCCCGATCAATAAATTCCTCCATCGTTATAGCATTATCTGGTATTAGGTAGCATATTCCAAAACTTGCCGTTATATTTATCTCATAATCTTCAAAGTGAATGGTATGCTGTTCAATGCTTTTCCGAAGCCGTTCTCCTATCTCCAATGCAGTATCTCTTTTAGCCCCTGGTAAACAGACCAAGAATTCCTCACCACCATAACGGGCAACCCAGTCGCTTTCCCTCATAAGACCCTTCTGTAGAATCTCTGCTAGATTTTTTAATACGATATCCCCTGCAATATGTCCATAGGTATCATTTACATCTTTAAAATAATCGATATCAACCATTATAACAGCAATAAAGTGCTTTGATAAGGCTGCACTGAATAGATCCATGGGAAGCTTATCATGTATGTATCTTCGGTTATAGATACCGGTAAGAGCATCTCTTGAAGCTAACAAGGAGGCATTATCACTCATACTGGTAGAAACATCCACATTATCGCCATCAATATCTTGGAATATTATGTTGTTCGTAATATTCTTTAGCAATTCAAGTATAACCGTCCTTCCTTCAAGATTAACAGGAACGGCGGTTACCAGAAAAACCTCCTTTGCTGTCCGCTCCAATTTAACAAAGGTTTGATTTTTACTGTATGCTCTCATAGATACACAGTGAGTACATGCTTTACCTTTTCCAAAATGTTCAAAGCACGAGACAGTAAATTCGCTAATTTCACCATCCTGAATCACTCTTTTAAGTATGGGGTCTACCAGTCTAACATGATCGTATAACTTGCTTATCGTTTTTAATTTATCAAATAAAAGCTGAACTTCAATCTCGTACATCATCATGCCACCCTCTTTCGTAACTTGCCATTAAATGGTATCGATTTTTCCTAATTATAACGATTTTCCTCTTATTAAGCAATCACAAATTTATATGTTTATAGTAAACTGGATATTTATTTATAAATTAGAAATACTATGGTAGGAGGTGTTAATCATGATAGCAAATGTAACTTTATCAACAAAAGAACGTTTTTTACTTGAAGATCAAAAGACCCATGAGGAACAATGTATACTAAAGTATGACAACTATGCGAACCTCGCATGCGACGAGCAATTAAAATCAGTCTTCCGAAGCAATGGCCAGAAAGAGCAAGAGCACCTACAGACAATTAACCAGCTTCTGAATGGAAAGATACCATCCATGGCAGGACAGAGTCAGAGTGGTGGACAATCTCAAGGCCAAAGTCAGAGCGGCGGACAGTCTCAGGCTGGTAGTCAAGGTCAGATGGGCGGGCAGAGCCAGCAAAATAGCCAGAGCGCAATGGGTGGTCAGCTTAAGATGGGAGGCCTTGGACAATCCAGTCAGGGAATTACCTCTCAACAGAGCTCCATAGAGAAAAGCGGCTCCCAGGGGATTAAAATGTCCGATAAGGATATGTGTACGGATATGCTTAGTACCGAAAAGTATGTTTCAGGAACCTATGACACTGCCATTTTTGAATTCTCAAGTGCCCAGGTTAGAGATGTTTTAAACCATATCCAAAAGGAAGAACAGAAACACGGAGAAGCAATCTTTTCCTATATGCAAAGTAAAGGAATGTATTCTCCCCAATAAGTAGAACCATATACTAGAAGGCCTGATTATCATGTATAACCATAACTAAGTTCAATTATATATGAAACCAGGCCAAAGAAGAGGTTGCCTAACAATGATAATGGGAAGAAAATAACCATTCTACCCTAGATCATATAAGACAACCTCTTCTTATTTAAGCTTTTTAATGCTATCTATTGCTTTTATTGCTTTTATTGCTTTTACTTGTTTTTACTTCTTTTACTTGCTTTTATTTCTTACGATATAATCTGATATTCATCCATATTTAAGTCGATCGGCTCTCCGGATGAGTTATATTTTGTTAGTGTTTGATTACGTTCAGACCAAACCAATTTTGTAACCTCATATTCCCCTCTCTCATAGCTATAGCCATCTCCTGCGTCCTTATATAATTCAAAGGCAGCATCCTGACCAGTATATATACGAAGCTTTAGTGGATCTTCCGTTCGTTCATCCACATAATTCATAAACTCTGTCATTGGTATTATGCTTCCAGCTTTTACATATAACGGGATACAATCAATCGGTGCCTCTGCCATAATCGTTTGTCCTCCCGAATAGTATTGGTTATTCCAAAAATCATACCAATCCGTTCCCTTTGGAAGATAAACTTGACGAGATTTTTTAACTCCTACTATTGGTTTCGATTCACTCTCATAATACATAGGATCAACCACCGGACATACCATAATGGAGGCTCCAAACATAAATTGATCTTTTACTTCTCTAGCCGTTGCATCCTCAGCAAAATCAAAAGCCAGCATACGATACATGGTATAATCTTCTCTCCATACCTTAGCCGCCATTGAATAAATGTATGGCATAAATTCGTATCTTAGGTGATTCGCTTTTATTAATGCATCATAAAACATATCGCCAGGCTCACCAAAATTCCATAATTCTCTTCTTACATCCGTTCCATGACTTCTGAAAATCGGAAGAAAACAGCCATACTGAAACCAACGGGTAAACAGCTCACGATATCCTAAGTCATCGATACCTTGTTCATAGTCACCATTCCAAAACCATTGAACACCTCTTTTTACAAAGAAGGCACCTATGTCCAATGTCCAATAAGGAACTCCGCTGGCGCAAAGGTTTAATCCAGCAACGATTTGCCGTTTCATAACTGTCCATGATGCCGATATATCACCAGACCATAATATCGTTCCATATCTTTGTATACCGGTATAGCCGCTACGGGTAAGGTTCACCACACGTTTTTCCTCTAACTCATTTCGTTGTGCTTCATAGATTGCTTTCGCGTGAAACAAACCATAGGAATTCGTATATTGAGCAGGAATATGCATTGCTGCCATATTGCAATATTCGTGGTACATAGTACTCGGTTCTGGTTCCCCCATATGATTCCATTCTGGAGTAAAGGGCTCACTAGAATCACACCACCAGGCATCTATTCCATAATCGAACAGCCCTTCCTTCGCTTGCTTCCAATATAAACTTCTTCCTTCCTCCATATACGGATTATAGATATTACTACCAGGCAATAATAGCCCTTTTGCCTTAAATTCATGGTAATTATCACAATCGTGGCTCATATTTGGCCAAATTGATATCATCAGTTTCCCATGGTTATCATGAAGCTCCTTGGTCATCGCAGCAGGATCTGGAAAACGTTTTGAATCAAAGGATTTCTGTCCCCATAGATTTCCTTCCCAGGAGCACCAGTCAAGAACAATGGCATCCAATCCTATAGCTCTTTTCCTACATTCTTTTACAACCTCCACCAGTTCTTCCGCTGTTTCATAGCGTTCCTGTGATTGTATAAACCCAAAAGCCCATTTCGGAAGCATTACCGCTTTACCTGTTAACATACGATAGCCACGTACTACTCCATCAAGGTTGCCTCCATAGATGAAATAATAATCAAGCTCCTCATCGGCTTCTGTGTAAATATAAGAATCTGCTCCCGAATCATTGAATATCATTGGAGAATAGGTATCCATTAACAAGCCATAACCTAGACTGGAAACCAATACAGGAATAGCAATTTTTTTATTTGCTTGGTGAAGATATACGGTTGTGCCTCGAAGATTTAGATTACCCTCCTCCTGTTGGCCCAAACCATAGAGCGCCTCATCGTTCTGCCACTCCAAATACACTCTGGTTCTATAAAGCTTCTTATCAAAGACCTTGGGTGCGTCTTTGATTACTTCCTTTTTACCGTCTGGAGTATCCACAATTTCAATTTTGGTTTCTTCCATAAGTATTGTCTTGTAGGAATCAAATTCATCTAGGTTTTTACTCTCATAATTACGTTCTTTTAGAAGAAGTTTTCCCTGAGCATCATAGTACTGGATTGATGCCGTTGCTTTATTCACCCTAATCGATATTCGCTCGGTTGTAAGAATCACTTCCTCTGCCATCTCTTCATATGTCCAGTCATGAAAACTGTCTCGATTCACAATTCCGGGCTTATCCAGTAATGAAAATTCCTCTTTTAAAGTATATACAACCCTAATAATCTCAGGGCTCTTTGGTTCCAGCTTAATCCTTCCGTAATTGGTTTCTAGTATCAATGCTTCATGAGTACGATTTACTCCTATAATATTACGGTTTGGTCTTCTTGACACCTCTAGCATATAATCCTCCTTCTGGCACCCTGTATCCTAAATATATATTGTATTTGCCTATTTGTTCTATCTTTATATTCGTCTATTTGTTCTCTTTGTTTTGTGTATTCGTCTATTTGTTCTATTTGTATACGCTCATATCAAAATAGGCTCTCTATAACGTAATAGAAAGCCTATTTACAATGCTTATTGAAATTTATTCCAAGGTAAAGGAAGCCAAGCTTACTCCACCAATCCCCTTATAAGTAATGTACAGTGCATGTACCCCATCCGGAATTCTTATTTCAGACGCATACTCCTGCCATGAATTGGAGAATGCAATGGGTAGTGTTCCTAATACTGGACCGTCCCAGGTTGTCTTTATTTCAAATTCACCCTTCGCATATCCACGTGCTTTTATCTTTATATTCTTTATATCTTTAAAATCGAAATATTTAAACCCAGCAGTTGCACCATCCTTCATATTCGAGATGTATCCAACTTCCTCGTCTCCATCTCTTCCATCCTGAGTGATTTTTGGAAATTGGTTGTTCATCCAAGCCCCTGTAAAATCCGTATAGATTGACTCTTCTTCACAGAATAAATTACATGCCAGATATGCAGGATACTCACCTAAGCCAATCAAAGGCCCATCATTCGGACCGCAGGAGGTCAGCTCTACCTGTGGGATTGTTCCGTCCGGCAATATCTCAATTTTCTCTATGCAGCCTTGTCTACTGTAGTTTGTTCCATTCGTATGACGATGGTAAAAGATATACCACTGACCTTTAATCTCAACGATACTTCCATGATTATTACCACCATAAAACATTGGCTTTTGTGCTGGCTTATAGGTATCAATATGAAGGTCACAGTTACTTACAATAACACCTTGATATTTAAAATCCTTGGTTGGATGCTTACTGGTTGCATAGCATAATTCATGCATCGATATCGATGAGTATACAAAATAGTATAGATCTCCATGCTTCCGAATGGACGGAGCTTCAAAAAACTCAAAGCCTTCAAAGCCTGATCCTTTACTATATGGCTCACTTGGCGCAACAAAAACTGGATCTTCAATTATTGTAAGCATATCCGGTCCTAACACCGTAGCCATGGCTCCGCTTCTTGATTTGTCTCCCTTACCACAGAAGCCTGTATAGAGATAGACTTTATTATCTTCGACCAGTACAGCAGGATCAAATTGGGGCTCATCTCCCTCTCGGTTTCCGAGATAGGTTCCATCTGAATAACGAACATAGCCATAAAATTCGTAATACCCAGCTGGCGTATCGCTTACAGCAACGGACACGATGGATCTTTTGCTGTCAACATAATATAGATAATACCTTCCATCCAATCCCTGGGCTACGTCAGGAGCATAGAGACAGCTGTTACGATCCGCATTATCTTCGACATCGGTAGCTTTTAAGATAACCCCTTCATAGCGCCAATCAGAAAGATTTTCCACCGGTGCCGACCAGCACACATAATCATTTAAGCAATATGCATAACCATTAAAACGGTCGTGAGAGCCATACACATAGACTCTGTCATTAAAAACATAGGGTTCTCCATCTGGAATGTACTCCCATGAAGGTAGATATGGATTTAATCCCTGCTTATTCATTCCTTATTCTCCTTTGTCGTTAATTCAATTTTTGCCGAGGATCAATATTGAATACTACCGAATCCTTAAGTTCAATAAATGGTCCTGGAATTCTCTTCTTATCTTTCATCTCATTTTCAAAGAAATCATTTGATATCAATTCATATGCGTCTACTTTTTTGATCTCTTCTGCCTTTGTAACAAACTCAGGATCTCTCTTACCAAAGGGAAAATCATTTATCGTAGTTTCATAATTTTTTACTGTAAAGGTATAGTTCTCAGTATCAATGGATACGTCCATCTTTCCCTCAAGAGAGTTCATATCAAATCCATAAAACTCTTTCCATGAGGACAGATCAAGGCATGCTTCTGGAGCTGGATATATCACTCTCAAATACCCACCAGGCATGTTGAGATAAAGATTGCCATCGGTTTGATTCTTATCTGTCGGGAATTTGATTGCAGCCTCTTTACAATCGTAGAAGATATTATTGTAAATCTGCGCATCGCGGGATGTTCCTCCGCGACCTCCCATATCAATTCGGAATGCTACCACCTTTGAGAAATAACCAGCACTTCTGCATTTTCCAATAAAGTTATGTGCAATTCGTAGATGATCCGTTCCTTCTCCATAGATTGCATAACCATTAACTGAACTGTTTTCCTCCATCTTATACCATCCAGAGGACCCAGGTTCGGTTTTTATTGCAGAGGTGTCAAATCGTCCTTCAACATTCCAAAAGACGTTATTATCGATTAAATTAATACCCTCACGTGTACACTCGATAAAGATAGCTTCTCGCTGTTCTATACCATCTAGAAAGAGGTTTGATGTTATACGATTATTCACATTCTCTACATCCAACCAGAGGTGATCAGCGCGAATGGTTTTTGTGAATATATTCCTACGAATGAGACTGTTCTGGCAATTATGTGCCTTTAATCCTCCAGCCTCCCAGGAAAGCTCCATCTTCTGCCATCCGGTTCCCTTGATCAGGTTGTCCTCAATCAGAATATTTCGAACAAACATTGCTGCTATACCACATACTCCTACATCAAGAATCTGGCATCTTCGAATGATATCATAGCCCAATATCTGTTCGCTATCGAACGTATGATGCCAGCATTCATTACCAATATCAATGCCAACTCCGTTTGACCAATCAATCGTACAGTCCTCAATGATCCAATGGTGCCCACGATAAGCTGATATAGCACCCCGTTGTGGAACCGGTGCACCTGTTGCAGCATGGGCACAAATCAGACCCTTAACCTTAATATAGGATAAAAACGGTACTTCCGGTGCAAAGCATTGTTCACGACAGGTAAGCTCAATCAGATGGTTCTTCGGATCATCATCTTTCTCCAACCTAAAATGTATCGTCTGACCATTTGCTTCAATCCAATAGGAGCCGGGTATCTGAGACATCTGTTGGTATAAGGCAACCTGTACTAGGGGTTTTCCATCACAAAAAACCATTCCCCGGCGATTTAAATAGGTTGTCATATCGGTCTTATCAAATTCGATAAACAACCGGTCGTGTAGGATGTTTACCGCACAAAAGGGATTGTAGCCTCGAAAAACATCGGGATCAATCTTTGTTTCCCAAATCTGAGAGTCATTCGTTGGCTGAGGTGCCCAAGGATTGGCATTCAACCTCCAACCTTCACTCTTTACAAATGAGCTAGTAATTTCAGAAGCTTTTATTATAACAATATCATTATTGAAGTTTTCATAGCTAATCATCTGCTCCGGATTAGTACCTCCCCGGGCAGGGCGAACACATTCACGATAAGTTCCTTCATGGATTAGAATACGAGTCCCCGGCGTCGCTATTGAGGCCGCCGCATTAATAGTTTTCATAGGACGCTGTAAATGTCCATCATTATCATCCGATGCCATCGGATGATTTACTGATACATGTAGTTCACGATGGTAGGTAGGTATTACCTCCCAGCTTGTATAATTACTTCCGTCGGGTAGGTAGGAAGTTAAATCTGTGCTCATAAGAACCTCCCATTCGATCCAATTTTCATTTACGATTAGTTCAAAAATCCTATTGTTGTTTACTTGTATACTTGTTTTATGATACACCAAAGGGGTGCTGCACCCAGCACCCCTTTGGTTTTAAGGTAACAATAATTCTACCTAAATATTAATTAGAAGCTAACGCCTTTGCTCTTTCATCAACGAGAGCCTGGGTCTTATTCATATCAAATTCAACTAATTGAGCCCAGTCAAATCCTGCTAGCTCTTCCTTAAGCTCATTCCATATGGAATCGAACTCAGCCTGATTCTTTGCAAATACCATTTTCCAAGATGCATCCTTAACAAGCTGACCACAGTTACTTCTGATCAGAGCGATGTCGGTAGAATCGGGTGTAAGGTTAACATTTACAAAAGGAACAACGCTAATTGTATTTGTCTTAGTTAAGTAATCAACTGGATTCTGTGCGTCAAAACGCTCTCTCCACTCCAGGATGGTCTTTGTCTCTGCTTTTTTAACTTCTGCAGGCCAGTAAGTTGCTGAATAAGTGGTGTTGTTTTTAGTGTTAGTAGCGATACCTGCTACCATCCACTGGTTCACCTGTATCATACCATCTGCATAGAAACCGCCGCCAAACTCTTCCGGTACAGGGGAGTTATCCATAAGAGCTGTTTCTCCTGCTGCTGTACGAACATAGCCATTGCCATCTTCTGCATCTTCATAAGTAAATCCTTTGATACCACCATGGATAGCCTCTAATCCTTCAGGACTAGACATCCAATCTAATACCATCATAGCTCTTTCCTGCTTCGCAGGATCATCGGTACCAATAGCAAATGCTCTACCACTTCCGTAGAAGGGATCGGAAGGTTGATAGATAGACATATCAGCAACCGGAACCATCATATAGTTTTCGCCGTTATTACCACGGTCTGTTGTGTTCCAGAAACCTTGCTGCCAATCATTCCAAATCAGGAATGCACGCTTGGAATTGAATTTGGAGTTAACAGAATCCCAGTTCTGAGTACCTGAGTCGGGATCTACAATACCTGCCTGATTAGCTTCATAGAAGAACTGAAGAATTTTACGATATGCGCCACTATCATCAGTTAAGTCAATCATCTTACCAGAAGCATCCAATAAGATAGAACCATTAACTTCCTGGCCATACCATTTGGTTAACTGGTTAGCGTTCTCAATAGAGGTTCCATCCCAGTCAGGCCATAGAGTGATACCATAGCTAGGATCACCAGCTGCATTCGTCGGATGAAGATCCTGAATTGCCTTCAGAGTTGTTACTAAATCAGAAAGATTCTTTATCTCTGGAGCACCAACCTCAGCATAATAATCCCAAGGTATTGTTGGAGCTGTTCCAGGAATCGTAGGTGTAAATGTTGTAGGGCTAGTGTTAGTCATCTCTGTAGGCCAAGCATAATAAGAGCCCTCGTTTACTCCCTCTAAGGAAGAATTATAATAATCAAGTTGGTACTTGAAATCCTCAAATGAAGTCATTTTCTTCATGCCTTCAGTGATGTCATAAATAAGACCGGATTTGATACAAGCTTGAATATCAGCATTATCAAGAATAACGATATCACCCAAGTATCCAGATGCAGAACGTGCTGCAAAGATATCTCCGCCTGCTACCTGAGGAGCGATAATATTAAGGGTTACATTAAACTTTTCTTTTAAAATCTTTGCTGTCCAACCAGGTTGCTCACCTTGGAAGTTAGCTGGCTGTGAATATACCTCCAGTACCATTGGAGCTAATTCTGATGATGCGTCAGGTGTTTTGTCCTTGTCTCCACTATCTGTGTTGCTTGTGTTGTTGTTTGTATTATCATTTGGCTTACTATCGTCTGTCTTTTTAGCACAACCGGTAGCAAACATTGACAATACAAGCATAACAGCGATCATAATACTGAATTGCTTCTTAATTCTCATATTCTTCCTCCTCATAAATAATTATTGTAATATTTATTCTGAATCCTTTATTTATTATAAGGGATACCATTCAAATAAAATAACGTGACAAATAACTCGATTAGCCTTTCACAGCGCCAATCATAATACCTTTTACAAAGAACCTCTGGAATATAGGATAAACCAGTAAGATAGGAAGTGCTACGATAATCGTAACGGTCATACGAATTGATGTTTGTGTCTGAATATTGGCCATTACTTCCGAGCCGGCAGTTGCATTAATAATCGCTGACAAGGATTGTGACGACTGCAGATAGCGATATAGGATAAATTGCAAGGTATAATATTTTTCTTGTGTCATTAAAAGCAACGTATCCTGGAAGGAATTCCACTGTCCCACTGCTGCAAAAATCGCGATTGTTGCCAATATCGGCTTACATATCGGTAGCATGATTTTATAGAATATA
>CAYMLE010000038.1:0-19388 GCA_964391115.1 uncultured Herbinix sp.
TTCGATGACTCATAAGACAGGCTACAATATTTTCGATTAAACATAAGGTAAGCTACAATCTTTTCGATGACTCATAGGACAGGCTACAATATATTTTCAATTGCCCACATGCAAACTACAAACTGATTGATCAACAATGTACGATATTATCATAAAAAGGTTAATATAGTACAATTGACTTCAAATTTATCAATGGTAAAATGAGAGTATGCCAATTTTATACGATATACAATTTTATAAAAGGGTTATCTTAAGAGGAGGTAATTATGCAGATAATAAATAAAGGTATCACTAAGGCGGTGGACCGACCGATTAAAGTCCTTCAATTTGGGGAGGGAAATTTCTTAAGAGGTTTTGTTGATTATATGATAGATGTTGCCAATGAAAAAGGCGTATTTGATGGAAATATCGCTATCGTGAAACCGAGACCCCATGGGAATCTAGATGCTTTTAAGGAACAGGAATGCCAATATACCCTATCCTTAAGAGGGAAGGAAAATGGAGAAGCTAAGGTAGTAAGTCGTGTTATTACTAGCGTTAGCGATGCGGTCATTGCTCATAAGGATTATGAGGCTTATGCGGCCTATGCTAGGTTGGAATCCTTGCGATTTGTTGTTTCTAATACGACCGAGGCTGGGATTATCTTCGATGAAACAGACCGATTTGACCTAAAACCGCCGACAACCTATCCAGGAAAGTTAACTAAGTTTTTGTTTGAACGTTTTATTCATTTTCAGGGAGATGAGTCTAAGGGTTTGATTATCATTCCTTGTGAATTGATTGAAGAGAATGGTGAAACTCTTCGAACGTGTGTATTATCCTTTGCAAAGCTGTGGAATTTGGGAGAGAATTTCGTAAACTGGGTTGATCATTGCTGTATCTTCTGTAGTACTATGGTGGATCAAATTATAACAGGCTTCCCCAAGGAAGAGGCAGAGAGCATGTGGGAGGAGTTTGGGTATCAGGATCGCCTCTTAAATACTGGAGAGCTTTTTGCTCTATGGGTTATCGAAAGTAAGAAGGATATCCGTGAGGAATTCCCCTTGGATAAAGCAGGATTGCCAGTAATATTTACCGATAACCAGCAGCCCTACAGGGAACGTAAGGTTCGTATTCTGAATGGAGCCCATACCTCCTTTGTTCTAGCTTCTTATCTGGCTGGAAATGATATGGTATTAGAGTCCATGCAGGACCCCTTAATTAGAAAGTTTATGACACATGCAATTTTCGATGAGATTATACCAACATTGTCATTACCGAAGGAGGAATGTGTATCTTTCGCAAATTCGGTTATAGAGCGTTTTGAAAATCCTTATATTAAGCATGCCCTATTATCCATTTCCTTAAATTCGGTATCGAAATGGAAAGCCCGTTGTTTACCTAGTTTTAAAACCTATGTAAAACAATTCGGTAAGTTGCCTTCTCATTTGACCTTTTCTCTTGCTGCTTTACTGAGTTTTTACCGCAGTAGTGAACAAACCGATGAGGGTCTAGTGGGTTACCGAGATGGGAAACCCTATCGGATTCAGGATGTGCAGCCTGTGCTACAGTTCGTTGTAGAAGCCTCCAAATTATCAAACCAGGATTATGTGAAAGCCTTTTTAGGTCAAAGTAACTTCTTTGGTGAGGATTTGAATGACTATGAGGGGCTATCGAATCAAGTTACCCACTATCTAGATATGATAGATCAACAGGGAATTCGTAAAGTAATTGAATTACTGGCATAGACGGTAAAGGAAAGGACGGATATATGCAGCAGTTTATCAAGATTAATACAAACGATAATGTGGCGGTCGCCTTACAGCCGTTAAAGCAAGGAATGCGTATCTCCATAAAAAGAGAAGATGGTGAAATTACCTTAAGGGAGGACATACCAGCAGGTCATAAATTCACGCTTGGTACAATCTCAAACGGCGAGGACGTAATAAAGTACGGAAGTCCGATTGGTTTCGCATTGTCAGACATCCTACCGGGCAGTCATGTACATACCCATAATCTTAAGACAAAGTTGGGTGAAATACTGGATTATGCCTACGAGCCAACTCATCCTCCTATAGAACCTACGGCGGAATCATATTTTGAAGGATTTCGAAGATCCGATGGACGTGTTGGTATTCGAAACCAAATATGGATTATACCGACGGTAGGCTGTGTCAATTCCATAGCCAATTCGTTGGCAAAGACTGGATCCAAGTATTTATCTGGGTCGGTGGATGAGGTGATTGCCTTTCCACATCCCTATGGTTGCTCCCAGTTAGGAGATGACCAGAGCGATACTATGAAAATACTTGCCGATTTGATACACCATCCCAATGCCGCCGGTGTATTAGTTCTAGGACTTGGTTGTGAGAATTGCAATATTGGTGAATTACGCCCCTACATTGGTAGCTTTGATGAAGAAAGAGTTAAATTCCTCACATGCCAGGAGGTTGAGGATGAGCTAGAAGCTGGATTGCAACTGATACAGGAACTGATCGAATATGGAAAACAGTTTCAGAGAGAGAAGATTAATGCTTCAGAACTGATCATTGGGCTAAAATGTGGTGGTTCGGATGGCTTCTCTGGTATCACGGCAAACCCGATGGTTGGTGGGTTCTCGGATCTGCTAATTTCCAAAGGAGGCAGCACGATTTTGACTGAGGTACCTGAGATGTTTGGGGCAGAAACCTATTTGATGAATCGATGTCAGACTAAGGAATTGTTTGATAAGACCGTAACCATGATAAATGATTTTAAGAATTACTATTTGGAATATAACCAGCCCATCTATGAGAATCCTTCTCCTGGTAATAAACAAGGAGGTATCTCAACACTGGAGGACAAATCCCTTGGATGTACTCAAAAATCTGGTACAGCTCCAATAGTGGATGTGTTAAAATATGGAGACAGGGTTAATGTCAGGGGCTTGAATCTTCTAAGTGCCCCAGGCAATGATCTGGTTGCCTCAACAGCTCTGGCAGCTGCAGGCGCACATATGGTATTATTTACAACCGGCAGAGGTACACCCTTTGGGTGTCCTGTACCTACCGTAAAGATAGCTAGCAATACAGCCTTAAGTAACCGAAAGAAGAATTGGATTGATTATAATGCCGGACGCTTGGCAGAGGGTGCCAATAAGGAGGAAATAATCAAAGAGTTCTTTCTTCAGGTTCTGGATGTCGCCTCTGGCCATAAGGTGAAATCCGAGGAAGACGGCTATTATGATATGGCAATATTTAAGAAAGGAGTAACCTTGTAATTTTATTTCAGACTTGTTTATAAGGTAAACAATAGAAATGATCAATACGACGTGATAATAAGTAATAATTCAGTTAATGAAGTAATAATGGGTAATATGAATAAGGTGGAATTTTATGACATTGTTGATGACAGTCTTTTGAAATTCGCGGTGATTGTATGTAAATGTAAGGAGAAGTGGGTTCTCTGTAGACAAAAGAAGAGAAATACCTATGAATTTCCCGGCGGTCATAGGGAGCCTGGGGAGGATATTATATTGACTGCCCGAAGAGAGTTATATGAAGAAACAGGGGCACTGGTTTATTCCATTCAACCGATTTGTGCTTATTCCGTAATGGGACTAAAGGAAGATCAGGATCAAGAGAAAACCTATGGAATGCTCTATTATGCTGATATCCTACAACTGGGAGAGATGCCGGACTATGAGATGGAAACGGTGGTACTGTTTGAACATCTACCCAATAATTGGACCTATCCGGAGATACAACCTGCCTTGTTGCAAAAAATAACTGATACAAAGAAAGTTCAATTTAGGGATCTATATAAAAAAGCAAATTAACAGTAACTAAGGGGCCTTTCACTATTTATGAAAGAGCCCCTTAGTCTTATCTTTAAGGTTAATGATACTAGCCATCATGGAATGGATTAAAAACCACGATTAATCGATCTTTATCTTCGGTATATATACTAACAGCCATTTTTATGGATTGATGACTTATGAAACTGAAACCTTCTTTGAGGTTAATACATATTCCAGTAGATGTCTTATATAGATCTCTAGGTTTGCTTCTTGTAGTAAGAAGTCAGTGTGAATCTCAAGAAAGGTAACTTTATCTTGGTGCTTATATTTAAAGTAAGGAGTTATCATTGGAGCAAACTGTGGTACAAAAAGCCCCGTTTTACGGATATAACAATTCGAAGGTTTGGCCTTCTGGCGATATTTCTTGTCCACAAATTGAGCCAGACTATTATGAATAGCAGAATCCTCTGCCGGAAGGTAGTAATAATCCTTAGGGTTATCGTAGAAATACTTCAACTCATCTTCGATTGTCTGTATAGTTAGAAGCGCATGATTGTCTTCGACAGTAAGTCGAATGTTATCATATACACAGCTCACACTTATCGGTAGGCAGAAGGAGAATTCGAAGCGCAACACCAGCTGCTTTTCTTCCACAGCTGCTTGAAGAAGGTGAAAGGGCTTATCTAAGAGGTCGGAATAATAGAGTATGGGGCAGATTTGTATCAGTCCCTTGATATCGTCCTCGTTATGAAGTAATAATAAGTGTAATAGCTCCTCAGCCTCTGTGTTTTCTTCTTTCGAGGATAGTATCCCTCTGGATTCTTTAAAGCTCTCAATCCGTTTCTTGCCTAGATAATGCTGGTATACTTCAATCAATTCACCACCGCTTGCGACATCTTCACGGTTGATTTTCAAAAAGCTTTCAATCGACTTTTGCCTGTAACTAGCTAAGTTTAATAATCTTTTTATAGGTAGAGTTTTTTTATAAAGGTCTAAACTATCTACTGCTTCAAACGTATAGGGAAGCTGATGAAAATCACATTTTTTCATCAAGTAAGGAATATCAAACCCAGTGCCATTGAAATGTACCAACAGCTTATAATCCTTCAAAAATTCAAAAAAAGAGATCAGAAGCTGGTCCTCCTCCCGATAATCCTCTGCGAACCATTGAAGCATATGAAAGGAGCCATCCTTATGGTAAATGCATCCGATTAAGTACAGATAAGTGGTATCAGCTGCAAAACCGGTGGTTTCTATATCGAAGAAAAGGATTTTATCCAAATCTTGAATTTGCTCAAGGGGATAATCTAAAGTAAGTTCTAATGGAAAATCACGAATAATCATAATCAGTCTCCTTTCTGTGTTCTGTTCATTTCTAATATTATCAGATAATCACTAATTTTAAAACAAGATTTTAGAGTTTAAGATAGATGGATCATTTCTTAGAAAGCAATCGATTTCTATGGCTTATGGAACGTAATTTAGCAAGACGCGGTCAAGCAATTACAATCGTATGATATTTGATTTGATAGGGTATCCTTAAGGATGCCTTTGCGAATGGGGAGCATGAAATAGCATAGAGATCGGTAGCTTTTCAAGTGAGAGACTAATTTTTCGGTATGGCTTTACTTCATGGAAAAGTATGATAAAATTGTCCTATGGGTTATAGTATACTGTATTCCTTAGCAGAAAAAAAGGAAATGCAAAAACGTACAAGCGACAACCACTATAGCATAAGGGGGAGACAGATGAGTAAAGATATACGGGAGGATGTAACCGGTAGAATCGAAGGATATCTCAGTGGGTTCTTGCGAGCTGCCCTGGTAGGAATATTTGTTCTACTACAATTTGTAATGATATTTTATCTGTCCTATGTACTTCGAGGTTACACCCTATACATCTATTCCTTTATCCAAGTGCTAAGTATCGTAATCATCATTGGCCTAGTGAATGATAACCGCAATGTATCCTATAAGATTGGGTGGGTGTGTATCATTGCGGCTTTTCCAATCACCGGGCATTTTATGTTCATGCTTTGGGGTAATCGCAGGGGTAAGCGAATTCATCGTAGATTATTGCAGAAACTGTCCAGGGGCTTTGAATTTTTAGAATATGATCCGGAAACGATCCAGGAATTCGCAAGAAAATATCCGACCAAAAGCAGAACGGCCAGATATCTGGAGACCAATCATTTCCCCTTGTATAAGAATAACAAGGTGGAATATTACCCCATGGCAGAGGATACCTTCAATGCAGTTTTTGAAGAATTAGAGAAAGCAAAGCGTTATATTTTAATTGATTTCTATATCGTTGGTGAGGGTGCATTATGGGATAGAATGCATGAAATCCTTGTACGCAAGTTAGAGCAGAAGGTAAAGGTTCTCTTTCTCTATGATGATTTTGGCTCTATGCTCCGCACCCCTAAGACATTTAGAAAACGGTTGGAAAGTGAAGGCTTTGAGATCGGAGTCTTTAATCCAATCCATAAATATACCGATAAATTATATATGAATTATCGCTCCCATCAGAAGATTATCGTGATAGACGGTATCGTTGGCTTTACGGGGGGCATGAATCTAGCGGATGAATATGTGAACTTGGTGACTCGATTCGGCGTCTGGAAGGATAATGCGATTAAGATCACTGGTGATGCAGTCTGGGGATTAACCGTAACCTTTTTGCAGATGTGGGAGGTTTGCTGCAGTGAGGGAAATCAGGTGGATTACGAGTATTTTCGTCCGGTTCAGGAGTTTGAGGAAAACGATGTCTTTTGTCAGGTACTCTCGGATGGACCTGCAAATAATCCGAAGAATCCGATTGAGAACACCTATAAACAGATGATTTACTATGCTAAGAAGATATTGTATATCACAACTCCCTACCTTATAATTGAAGATGATATGCGAGAAGCTCTCAAAACGGCTGCTGCCAGTGGAGTCGATGTCCGGTTAATCACACCATATATTCCGGACAAGAAGAATGTAAAACTCCTTACGAATTATAATTATGGTCCTCTTCTGGAAGCTGGAGTACGTATCTTTGAATATTTACCAGGCTTTATCCATGCAAAAACAATTATCAGTGAGGACTCTGGAATTGTTGGAACGATTAATATGGACTACCGAAGCTTTCATTTACAATATGAGTGCGGGGTATGGATCTGTAATCGTGAGGCCATTAATACCATTCGGGAGGATCTGGAGAAGACGATGGGCGAAAGCCGAGAGATAACCTATGAGGAATGGAAAAACCGACCGTGGTACATCAAGTCTTATCAGATGGTTTTAAATATGTTTTCTACTTTGATGTAAGATAATAGAGTGAGACATAAGCCAAGAAGGAAGCCGGAAAGGAGCAGGAATGCACACGAATCTATGTAAACACTGCCATAAGGTATTTCAATCCAGGTTTAAGACCTATGCCTGCGAGGACTGTAGGAAGGTCGATGATGATCATTTTGATGATATTGAGGCTTATTTGAAGGAATATCCGAACAGTAATGCACTTCAGATTTCAGAAGCACTAGGGATAACTGCTTTTGAGATCTTAAATTACCTGAAAGAGGGCCGGCTAAATGTATCTAGAGGAAGCTTTGAACAGCTGGAAGACTGAGGGTTTAAAGAGCATGTCAATGACAGAATGTCTTATAGAAGAGCATGTTTTATAACAAAAATGTATTTTAAAGAAGGAAGTTTTTCTGGAGGATTGAACCTCCGGATTGGAAAGTATGAGGTGACAGGATGATTGCTTATCTAAAAGGAGAATTAGCAGAGATAAAAGAAAGCTATGTGGTGTTAGAGGTTGGTAACATCGGATATGAAGTGTTCCTACCCACCTCCTCCATATTAGAGCTTCCTAGTAAAGGAAGCAGTATAAAGATATATACTTATATGCACGTTAGGGAGGATGCCATGAATCTCTTTGGCTTTCTGACCAAGGATGATCTGGAGATGTTTAAGCTGCTGATAACAGTCAATGGCATCGGACCAAGAGGTGCTCTGGGTATCCTATCGGCTATTTCCGCCGATGATATTCGATTTGCGGTATTGGCCGAGGATACAAAGGCTATTACCAAGGCACCTGGAATTGGGGCCAAGACGGCAGGCAAGCTGATCCTTGAATTGAAGGATAAATTTAAACTGGAGACGGCCTTTGAGCAGAAGCTGATGAATCAGACTGAGAAAAGGGATGGTAACGGTGTGTTTGCTAAGAAGGAGGAAGCGGTCCAGGCTCTAACGGTTTTGGGTTATTCTGCTTCTGATTCTTTAAGGATTGTGAATCAGATTGAATTAACGGATGATATGACCTCTGAGGATATCTTGAAACTTTGTTTGAAGAAAATGCTTTAAGGATTGCATGCGTCAAGAGTGAATACATAGTTAAGGATTGAATTTGTAAACATAAAGACTTATCAAAGGTACATTTTAACGTAAGGACATTAACATAAGGAATTTTGGTGAATGAAATGGCGAAACGAATCATAACAACTGAGATTTTGGAGGAAGATAAACGGATAGAGAGCTCCATAAGACCCCAGATGCTGACCGATTATATTGGTCAGAGGAAGGTGAAGGATAATCTGAAAATCTATATCGAAGCAGCCAAACAGAGAAAGGAAACTCTGGATCATGTCCTATTTTTTGGCCCTCCAGGACTTGGTAAGACTACCTTGGCAGGTATTATTGCTAACGAGATGGGTGTTAATATTAAGATAACCTCTGGACCGGCCATAGAGAAACCTGGAGAGATGGCAGCGATCCTGAATAATCTTCAGGAGGGTGATGTGCTGTTTGTGGATGAGATCCATCGACTAAACCGCCAGGTAGAGGAGCTGTTGTATCCTGCTATGGAGGATTATGTTATCGATATTATTATTGGTAAAGGAGCCTCTGCTAAGTCAATCCGTCTGGAGTTGCCAAAATTCACTCTAGTCGGTGCAACAACGAGGGCTGGTATGCTGACTCCCCCCTTAAGAGACCGATTTGGTGTGGTAAGTCGTATGGACTTTTATACCATTGAAGAGCTGAAGCAGATTATCCTACGTTCTGCCGGAGTATTCGAGGTGGAGATCGATGAAGAGGGAGCGATAGAGCTGGCAAGGCGTTCGAGAGGAACTCCTAGACTAGCGAATCGTTTGCTGAAGAGGGTAAGGGATTTTGCACAGGTGAAATACGATGGCAGAATTACGAAGGAAGTGGCAGGGTTTGCCCTTGATCTATTAGAGGTGGACCGACTGGGTCTGGATCACATCGATAGAGAAATTCTTGTTACCATGATAGAGAAATTTGGCGGAGGACCTGTGGGTATCGAAACCATCGCAACCACCATTGGTGAGGATGTGGGAACCATCGAAGAGGTCTATGAACCCTTTCTGGTACAGAATGGATTGATCCTTCGTACGCCAAGGGGAAGAGTTGCATCTGATCTGGCTTACAAGCATATGGGACTAATAAAAAGTGAATAAGTATTCGGGATATATTGTTAAATCCTTTCGATGATAGCTTGTAAACCGTGGGCACATCAGTTATAATATTGGCAGAGTAATTTGTACCGGAATTCCGAGAATAATTAGGGGGCCATTCGTATGAATAAGTTTAATGATATTGAGGTTATCATTAATAACAAGCGATATAAGCTAAGTGGTTATGAGAGTGAAGAATATCTACAGAAAATTGCTTCTTATATCAACAGTAAGCATAATGATTTCCGGAACAAGGATGCATACAAATTTTTGGATTCGGATTTAAGAAGTATTTTGATCCAGATTAATATAGCCGATGATTTTTATAAAGCTAAGGATAAGATTAAGGAGCTCGAAGTAGAGAGTGAGACTAGGAGCAACGAGATCTTTGACCTGAAGCATGAGCTGGTTACTGCTCAGACGAAGTTGAGTTCTGTTCTGAAGGATATCGAGGATTTACGGAAGGAATTGAATGAAGCCCAGAAGGAGATTGTTCGTCTGGAGAGGGATTAATGATACTGATAGGAACAGATAGATTATAGAATACATGGCTGTCCAAAAGGAATGATGCATACCATTTGTCTTGGTACCCCTGCACTTCATACCGGGCAGCTTTTTTTGTTCACTGATACATGGTTACAGGAAAGAAACACAAACATATCGATATGGATTAGCAAGGAAGGTTGACAACATGGATCGAAGAATTGAAATACTAGCGCCAGCTGGCTCCTATGAAAGCATGAGAGCAGCCATGAATGCCGGTTGTGATGCAGTATATATTGGCGGAAACTTTTTTGGCGCCAGGGCTTATGCCAATAATCTAGACGAGGAAACTCTGATACGGGCGATTGACGAAGCCCATATACGGGATAAAAGGCTCTATCTTACTGTAAATACACTAGTGAAAGAAACAGAGCTTCAGGATCGACTATATGGCTATCTGGAGCGACTTTATCAAGAGGGACTGGATGCAGTCATCGTCCAGGATGTAGGAGTAATGAATTTTATTCATCGGAATTTCCCCGAGCTACCTATTCATGCCAGCACCCAGACAACCTTAACAATGGCTCAGGGAGCCAATCTACTAAAGGAAAGTGGAGTAACTAGGCTAGTTACCGCTCGGGAGCTATCGTTCCAAGAGATAAAAGATATTAGGAAGAATACGGACCTTGAGATAGAAACCTTTGTTCATGGAGCGTTATGCTATTGTTACTCTGGCCAATGTCTGATGAGTAGCATGATTGGTGGCAGAAGCGGTAACCGAGGTCGTTGTGCACAGCCTTGCCGTATGCCCTACCAGTTTCATTCTGGTGACAGCAGGCTTTCCACTGACCAAGAGAAGTATTTGCTCAGTCCTAAGGACATCAATACCATAGAATTGATACCGGAACTAGTAGAAGCAGGAATTGATTCCTTTAAGATTGAGGGAAGGATGAAACGGCCGGAATACGCCGCTGGAGTAGCCTCGATGTATCGAAAATATGTGGATTTATTCTTGCAATCCGGGAAAGAAAGCTATCAGAAATACCTGCAGGGCAAAGAGTACGAGAAAGATATGAGGGATCTATTGGATCTCTATAACCGGGGAGGCTTCTCAGAGGGCTATGGCAAGACCTATCACGGTAAGAAGATGATGTCTATGAACCGACCAAACCACAGTGGAATACTCATCGGAGAAGTTGCCTCCTTAAAGGGTGGTAAGGCTGGTATTCATCTGAAGGAGGACATTAATGCACAGGATATCCTTGAAATTCGAAACAAGGAGGGTGAAGCCTTATATGAATTTACAGTTAAGGATTCCACACCCAGAGGCTCCATCCTGTGGACCAATATCGGTAGTATATCTTCGGAAAAGCATAAGGGAAGATCATCCCATCGTTCCATACAAGCAGAGAATATGGTATATAGAACGAAAAATAATCAATTATTAGACCAGATTACTGAAAAGTATATCTCATCGGACAAGAAACAGGGGATATCTGGAATATTAACCGCTAAGCTTGATCAACCTTTAAAGCTTACCTTACGATATCATGATAGTACGGTCACAGCTTATCAAGATAAAGTGCAATTAGCTATGAAGCAACCGATGACAAAAGAAAAGCTGTCTGCTCCGGTCTTAAAGCTAGGAGATACACCCTATTATCTGGAAGAGCTGACAGTGGATTTTGATGAGGCTGTATTCGTGCCAGTCGCCTGGCTAAATGAGATTCGACGGGATGCTATCCAGCTGCTACAGGACGCGGTACTTCAGGGATATAAAAGACAGCTACCGGTTCTTAAGGATTCAGAGAATATTAGGACAGGACATCCTATTATAAACAACGAGGACCAGCCAGAGACCGTAAGGGGAGAGCATCTAGAACAGACCCCGGGATTTGTGATAACGATCCGTACCCAAGAGCAGTTTGAAGAAGCGATAAAGTATGCTGGAATCAATAAGATATATGCTGATTATCATGGCTTCTCGGTAGAGGAATTCATTCGAATGGCTAAGGACTGTGGGGAGAGAGAGATTCGTTTTTATCTGATTCTTCCTCAAATTTGTAGATTATCGACTTATGTGATGATAAAAAAGGATATTGCTTTATTATATGGAGAAAATGATATTACAGGATTTGTGGTGAAGAATTTCGAAGAAGTTGCATTGATGAAGTCGTTCGAAGCTGAGGGATATAAGAAAAAAGACCTGATTTTGAATCACAATATGTATATCTTCAACCAAGAAGCTAAGTTATTCTGGAAGAAGAGAGGTGTTACCCAATATACAGCTCCAGTGGAATTAAATTCACGTGAATTAAGAAGCCTAGGACTTTCGGATTGTGACTTGCTTGTATATGGATATCTTCCAGTTATGGTATCGGCTCAGTGTTTGTATGAAAGCACGAGTAGCTGCAAAAGATGCAAGGATGGGAAGCTTAGAATCGACCATTTGATTGATCGAATGGGAATGAAATTCTATGTCCAGACCAACTGCAAGGGTTGTTATAACGTTATTTACAATGGCCAGTGCTTATCTCTTCTAAGATATACAGAGGAAGTAAAGTCCTTGCTGCCCGCCAACCTAAGGTTGGATTTTACCTTTGAGTCTGGAGAAGAGGTGAAACAGGTCTTGAAAGCCTTCCAGATCGTTTACAGAGATAAGGGACGAGCAGAGCTTCCTATGGAAAATCTCACGGCAGGTCATTTTAAACGGGGAGTCGAATAGATCACTATTTCATTAAATGTTTTGAAGTGATTAGAGATGGGAGCCTCATGCTGCTTCATGATAATCAGCTGGAAAGGATAGAAAGGCAGGTGGAAGCATGCGTTTAATTATAGAATTAATTAAGTATCTTATGATACTTATCTTAGGAATCTACACCTACTATAGCTTCCGTGTCTTTCGTTATAAGAATAAGCTGTTGCAGGAGAAAGCCTATCGGCTATTGACGACATTTGTGTTTTCGCTTCATTTCATCGGATATGCAACGCTTTATCTCCAGATTCCGAATGACAAGATAATATTTCTGTATGGGGGAGAGGTTCTTTTATTTGTTCTGATCCTGTTCCTTTATCAGACCTTTTATCCGAAGCTATCCAAGCTTTTGTTGCGAAATATGTTAATGCTTTTGACCATTGGCTTTATTGTTCTTACTAGGCTGTCCTATGATATAGCAGTGCGCCAGGTCGCAGTTACAGGATTGGCAAGCCTGGTATGCCTTATTGTTCCGGTTATGATTCGAAGGATCGTGTGGTTGAGAAAATTCGGGTGGGTATATGGCATAGTGGCAATCCTTCTTCTGTTGGTTGTTCTGTTTATAGGAACAACAAAGTATGGTGCTACACTATGGCTAGATATTGCAGGTTTTCGTTTCCAACCTTCAGAACTTGTGAAAATATTATATGTGTTATGCATTGCCTCTCTCTTTGAGGAGGGTACGGATATCAAGAGAGTGATAACCGTCTCTGTACTAGCAGGAGCCAATGTACTGATTATGGTATTTCAAAAGGATCTGGGAGGAGCCCTAATATTTTTTGTAACCTATGTATTTATGCTATACATTGCAACTGCTAAGCCCATCTATCTTCTCTCTGGCCTGGCTGGAGGAAGTGCGGCAGCCTTTATTGCCTATCAATTATTTGATCATGTTAAGGTAAGGGTATTGGCTTGGCAGAATCCCTTTGGTTATATTGATAAAGAGGGTTATCAAATCACACAGTCCTTATTCGCGATTGGCACAGGAGGATGGTTTGGTTTAGGATTGAATCAGGGATTACCAACTAGTATTCCCGTGGTAGATAGTGATTTTATATTTTCAGCGATTACAGAAGAATTCGGTGGATTCTTTTCCATCTGTATCATTATGATTTATATCAGTTGCTTTATGCTGATGGTCAATATATCCCTGAAACAGGAGGAACTGTTTTACCGACTGATTGCCCTGGGTTTTGCTGTTATGTTTGGCTTCCAGGTATTTCTATCCATCGGTGGAGTAATTAAATTCATTCCCTCCACTGGTGTCACCTTACCCTTTATCAGCTCCGGTGGTAGCTCCATCTTCGCGACTCTTCTTATGTTTATGATTCTACAAGGCATCTACATGAAGGATGGCTCGGGTAAGAAGGAGTCCAAAAGGTCCTTTAAGGCCAATGGGAAGGAGGATCTCCTGTGAAAAAGAAGACCGTAAAGAAACAGATAGACAGTGGAAAACAGCAAGAGAGAAAGAGTAAGAAGAATCAAACAATGCATAATAGGATACATCAGAGGGGTAAGGGAAAATCACAAGAAAGTGTGATAGTTCAGAGCAATGAGGTACTACAAAATACGGAACTACTGCAGATAAACGCATCACAAAATCATACGGACCCAACAAGGCAAAAAAAATCGATATACTCTGTTATCTATATCTTTTTGGGATTGTTTGTCTTGATGACCGGTTATTTTACTTATTTTCTGATCTTTCAAAGTAATGCAACCGTAAATAATGCGTATAACAAGAGGCATGATATTCTGACAGAGAGAGTTCTTAAGGGGAAGATATTGGCCTCGGATAATGGCGTTCTAGCTGAAACAGTAATTAATGAAGAGGGAAATGAAATCAGGAATTATCCCCATGGAGATATGTTTGTCCACGTGGTTGGGAAAGATCTCAGGGGTAGGACTGGTCTTGAAGAGTCCGAAAATATCTCTCTTCTTACATCGAGCTTAAACACCATTGGTATTATGTATAATGATCTAGTGGGACAAAAGAGCCTAGGGGATAATGTGGTTACAACCTTGGATATTAACCTTCAGCAGATCGCCTATGATGCCTTAGGTGATAACCGGGGAGCCGTAGTCGTGTTGGAGCCTGCCACCGGTAAAATACTTGCCATGGTATCGAAGCCTTCCTATGATCCAAATACAATTGATATCCAGTGGCCTGAGCTAGCAGAGGATAAAAAGGAGGAATCACCTTTCCTTAATCGTGCTACCCAAGGGTTATATCCACCTGGATCTACTTTTAAGCTTATGACCGCCCTTGCTTATCTCAGGGAAAATCCAGATTATAAGGAATATGAATATGACTGTGACGGTAGCATAAAATATGAAGGAATGACAATACGCTGCTATAATAGTAAATCCCATGGACATGTAGATCTGATGCGATCCTTTGCAAAATCCTGTAATACATCCTTTGCCTCCATCGGTAAAGGGCTTGATGTTACCAGGTTCCGTGCTCTTTGTGATGATTTTCTATTTAATACGCCGTTACCGGTTGCTATGGCCAGCAATGTCAGCCGCTTTGAGCTTCAGGTAGGAAGCTCCAGTGTAAAAGAGACGATGCAGACAGCCATAGGGCAAGGAAGAACATTGATTACCCCCCTTCATAATGCCATGATAGCGGCTACAGTTGCCAATGGTGGTGCTATGATGAGACCTTACGTGGTAGATCATATAGAGAATGCAGAGGGAGGTATTATTAAACGGTATCATCCCCAGACTTATGCCACACCGATGACATCCTCCGAAGCTGCGTATCTGACTGGTCTGATGAATGAAGTAGTTGAGAAGGGAACCGCCTCCGATCTATCCGATCTCAAAGTGAGAGTTGCTGGAAAAACCGGTTCGGCAGATACCGAGGGAAAGAAGGCTCATGCTTGGTTCATTGGCTTTGCACCAGTGGAAAACCCAAAGCTGGCAGTGAGTGTTATCGTAGAGAATAAAGGTACTGGTAGCGAATATGCGGTTCCGATAGCAAAACAAATCTTCGAGGCATATTTTAATAGAGAGAAGAAATAAACACAGCTGTTTTTTGGTATTCATAGATTCGAATTTAGTAATATGTTTATTTTAAATATAAATTAGTTGAATCTTTGTGCAAATTGATGTATAATTTAGGTTAGTTAAGACGGCACACCAAAAAGCAGGAGGAATTGCGATGGTTGAAGCAACGAGCTGTGGTGGTGTAGTTATATTCAGAGGAAAGATTTTATTACTGTATAAAAATTATAAGAACAAGTACGAAGGTTGGGTTCTACCAAAAGGAACAGTGGAAGAAGGAGAAGAATATAAAGAGACAGCAATTCGCGAGGTAAAAGAGGAAGCGGGAACAAATGCTTCCATAATCAAATACATCGGGAAAAGTCAGTATTCTTTCAGCACACCACAAAATACAGTATTAAAGGATGTTCATTGGTACTTAATGATGTCTGAAAGCTATTACAGCAAACCACAACGGGAAGAATATTTTATGGATTCCGGTTACTACAAGTTTCATGAGGCCTATCATATGCTGAAATTTGCCAATGAAAAGCAGATTTTAGAACGAGCATATAATGAGTATATTGATCTCAAGAAGAGTAACCTTTGGGGAAGTAAAAAATACTTCTGAGCAAAATGAAACATGAATCATGAGACTGTCCCTATTGGGGGCAGCCTTTTTATGTTATCGTTCCCCAGCGGGCAGGGATTAGGTAAGATAATTGTATTTTAGGAAAGAGAGGTGGTAGTGATGGATCCTGAACCTTTACCAGATTATTTTAGTAAAAGAGAGAATAATATATTAAAGGCCATAGCTACCATCCCGATAGCGTGGCTCTAATAAAGGAGGGCTACACAATGAATGAAATGATGTTCCAACTTATTGAGCAAGGCCAATATGCTGAAGTTAGAAAAGAACTTATTGATATGAATGTGGTTGACATTGCTCAGCTGTTAGAAGAAATAGATAATCAGAAGCTCTTGGTGATATTTCGGATATTACCAAAAGAGATTGCATCGGCTGTGTTTTCATATATTCCAAATGAGCTTCAAAGATATATTATCGAGTCCATAACCGATAAGGAAATTAAAAATATTTTAGAGGAACTATTCTTTGATGATACGATTGATTTTTTAGAAGAAATGCCGTCAAATGTTGTAAAGAAGGTTCTCAAAAATACCGATGAAAAAACAAGAACAATGATCAATCAATTTCTGAACTATCCGGAAGATTCTGCTGGCAGCATAATGACGATAGAATATGTTGATTTACAAAAGAAAATGACAGTAAAAGAAGCGTTACAGCGCATAAAGGAAACAGGTGTTGATAAGGAAACCATAGATACTAGTTATATTTTAGACAATCAAAGAAAACTGGAGGGTATCATATCAATCAGAAAGTTAATATTAAGTGAGGAGTCAACCATTATTAATGATATTATGGAAAGGGATATCATCTATATAAACACCCATGATGATCAAGAAAAGATAGCCTCCTTATTTAAAAAATATGACTTTCTCTCCATGCCTGTTGTTGATAAAGAACGTAGGCTAGTTGGTATCGTGACAGTAGATGACATTATAGATATTATTGACCAGGAAAATACCGAAGACTTTCAAAAGATGGCTGCTATGCAACCTTCTGAAAAAGAATACTTGAAGACAAATGTATTCACGTTAGCGAAGCACAGAATCACTTGGCTTCTAATATTAATGATTTCCGCAACTCTTACTGGAAATATTATAAGAAAATTTAATGATGTTCTGCAGTCGGTTGTGGTGCTTACTTCCTTCATTCCTATGATCATGGATACGGGTGGAAATGCCGGATCCCAATCATCAACACTTGTCATCCGAGGCTTAGCATTGGGAGAAATAGAGCTGAAAGATGTTTTTAAGGTTCTGTGGAAAGAGCTTAAGGTAAGCTTTCTTGTTGGATTTACATTAGCAGCAGTGAATTTTGTAAGGATCTTTTATCTTGAAAAGGCCGAACTGCTTATATCAATAACCGTATGTATTACCTTGTTTTTAACAGTTATATTAGCAAAGATTGTAGGCGGAATATTGCCCATTATTGCAAAAAAAATCAAGGTAGACCCTGCGATTATGGCAAGTCCACTGATAACAACGATTGTTGATGCTGTTGCACTTATGATATATTTCTCAACGGCTACCTGGTTATTGGGTTTATAGAGTGCCAGAAGGATACTAAAGTTAAATGAATAAAGCTTCCATAAATAGCATGAAATAGGAGGCCTTCCATATTATTTGTGATGGGATTATCGTATCAGCTCTGAAAGCTAAAAATAATTCGCACTAATTTAATTAGAATAATAGGACTTTCAAGTACTTATTGTGATAAACTATATTAAAAGTTTTTCGCAAAGGAGTATTTTACTAATGACAAGAGCTGAAAAAAGACAATTAAAGAAATCCGAGGGGAACCCTCTGGTTGAACTTCTAAAAGTACAGAAACATTTTTACAGAGATCTCTGGAGTGATTTTGCTGGAGTTCATGATCCAAGACACTCCAGCTACATTGACTACACAAGTGATGTTATGCTGTCTATGCCTCTGATGAAAAACATCTGTAATATAAGAAGTATGCAAGGTATGTCTTCAACTTTTAATTCGGAAGAATGCATTACTAATACAGCCATTATCACAGGTAGAAGTGAACTAGCTGAACTTCCTCATTATGTTACAGTAAATGAATTCCTTAGTCGCCTTGATCCGGATGAGCTTTCTGCTATACGCACAAAAATGATAAATGCTCTAATTAGGAAAAGGAGCTTTGAAAAGGCCCGTTTTCTGAATAAATACTGGCTAATTATTGTAGATGCAACACAACTCTATACCTTTAAAGAAAAGAATGATGAACAGTGTCTCACCAGGACATTTACGAATAAAGAAACCGGCGAAAAAACCACACAATACTATCACAGTGTGCTAGAAGCAAAGATTGTATTAGGCGATAATCTGATCGTAAGCATCGCAAGTGAATTTATTGAAAACGATGGGGAAGATGCCGAGAGACAAAAGAAAATGAGTGTAGAAGAAATCAAGCAGGACTGTGAAACAAAAGCATTTCAGAGACTTGCAGCAAAGCTGAAGAAGGCTTTTCCTAGACTTCCGATTTGTATCATGGGTGATAGCCTGTATGCTAGTGAAAAGGTGTTTCAAATTTGTGATGATAATCAGTGGAAGTATTTAATACGATTTAAAGACGGAAGTATCCCATCCGTGGCTGCTGAGTTTCATTTATTAAAGGAACGTGAAGTCCAAAATCAGCGAGATGGGGTAAGATGGGTCAACGGAATCAGTTACAACAAGCGAATTGTAAATGTCATGGAGTTTATATTTCAGAAAGCAAGAAAAGAACTGCGATTTCAATGGATTACAAACCTTGAAATAACTAAGAAAAAGGTTTTAGAGTATGCAGAAACAGGAAGAAAACGATGGATGATTGAAAATGAAGGTTTTAATATTCAGAAGAATCAAAGGTATGAAATAACCCATGTAAATAGTAAGAATTATAATGCGATGAAAAATCACTATCTGATAACACAGATAGCAGACATCATCCTGCAACTCTACGAAAAAGCAATACCAATCATAAAAGAATTAAATAAGACGATAAAAAATATATCTTCCGAATTGTTAGCCAGCTTTGGTCGGCAACTAACAAGGGAAGATATATCCTATACACAGAAACGCACATCGTTAAGCATTTCTTGATAGGAACAGTATACCAGAGGATGTGATAACTGAAAAGAGTAAATTTCAAAAGAATAGAAATCTACAGAAATAAGAAGGTAGAAAATCAGTCTACTTATGCGATGTGGATAACTTACCTAATAAATCGCAAAACAGAGGATAGATTTCCACAATTACTGTTTTGAGCAAAATCAGGGATATATAAAGAAGTTTACCTTTCAGTGCTG
>CAYMLE010000039.1:0-6003 GCA_964391115.1 uncultured Herbinix sp.
TAGATGAATGAAGTGATTACGATATGATGAATAATAACAACATACTCAATTACTCAGCAGTCTGTTTTGATAAGAAATAGTAACGATTCCTATGGAAATTTACATTCATAATAAATGGTCTCTGATAGGTGAAAGAGGAACGATATTTCATTCTTCTCTAACGGAGGTACATCAATAAAGTAAGGAGAATTCGCATGAAGAAAATAATATTAACATTGACCCTTGCCCTGATGGGCGCAACCTTACTAACTGGCTGCTCTAAGGAGGAAGGCGAGAAGGTATATGTCTATAACTGGGGTGAATACATTGATCTCGATGTAATCGAAATGTTTGAAAAAGAAACCGGTATTACCGTAGTTTATGAAGAATTTGAACAGAATGAAGATATGTATCCAAAGATTGAATCTGGAGCTGTTCGTTACGATGTAGTATGTCCCTCCGACTATATGATCCAGAAGATGATTGATAATGATCTGTTGGCTGAGATTAATTTTGATAATGTACCGAATATCAAAAATATTGATCCTACCTACTTAAAGAGCGCCGAGGAGTTTGACCCGGGTAACAAGTATAGCGTGCCCTACAGCTGGGGTACGGTTGGTATTCTCTATAACAAGACGATGGTAGATGAACCCATTGACAGCTGGAGTGCTATTTTTGATGAGAAATACTCCGGTAATATCTTGATGATTGACAGTGTCCGTGATGCCTTCGGTATCGCTCTTACTTATCTTGGCTATGGCTTAAATTCTACCAATGGCGTAGAGTTAGATGAAGCAAAGGCATTACTGAAAGAACAGTATCCCCTAGTTCAGGCCTATGTTGTGGATCAGGTTAGAGATAAGATGATCGGCGGCGAAGCTGCTCTCGGTGTTATCTATTCCGGTGAAGCGATCTATACGCAGAGAGAGAATCCTGATTTGGAATATGTCATTCCTAAGGAAGGCTCCAATGTGTGGATTGACGGATGGGTTATCCCGAAGAACTCCAGAAATAAAGAAAATGCAGAGAAATTTATAAACTTTATGGCGGATCCTAAGATTGCCCTTAAGAACTTTGAGTACATCACATACTCCACTCCGAACTTAGCTGCAAGAGAACTGATTAAGGATGAGGAGATCAAGAATAGTACGATTGCTTTCCCTGATGCTTCTGTATTAGAGCGTTGTACCACCTTCCGTTATCTTGGGGAAGAAACTGAGTCGATGTATATTGATAAATGGAATGAGGTTAAGAGTGAGTAAAATCCTTGGGGCTGCTGCTTTGAGGTAGTGAATAGCCGGAGGAAGTAAGAGGTTATCTCACACACCGGTACGAAAACAGACCTGGGAATTTGATTGTCACTGTCGGACATGAATGTCCGCCTTTGACAATGCAAATTCCCAGGTCTATTTTTATAATGGTGCTCCTACCCCCTCCGGCTGGTTGACTTTTACGAGCAGCAGCCTTGAAGGTGGTGGCATAAGTTAAGTTAAGTTAAATATCTTAATTGTAGTATGGAATGTATGATAATGTATTACTATCCTCATATTAATGCTACGAGAATTGAACTTACTTTGTTACTATATTCCGTGGGGTACCGTTTTGGAAGGCTACGATGTTTTGGTAGACTTCGTCGGTGACTCTTTGTCGGGCTTCTACGGTAGCCCAGGCGATGTGGGGGGTGATGATTAGTTTGGTGCTATCCTGGATCTCAATCAAAGGATTATCAGCGGTCATAGGTTCTGTAGATATGACATCAAGGCCGGCGGCGGCGATCCAGTCTTCCTTTAATGCTTTGACTAGGGCCGCTTCGTTGACGATAGGGCCTCTACCCAAGTTAAGAAGGATAGAGTTCTTCTTCATTGCATGCAGTTCCTTCTCTCCTATCAAATCCCTTGTATTATCATTTAAGGGAGCATGTATGGAGATGATGTCCGACTGAGTCAATAGAGTCTCCAAATCCACCTGATCGTAAGCAGAATTATGATTCTTACCAGAGGTCGAATAATAGATTACTCTACAACCGAAGGTCTTTGCCACTAGAGCTACCCCCTTACCGATTTCACCAAGACCGATAATTCCCCAGGTCTTCCCTGCCAGTTCATGAAACTTTACGGAAAGGTTCGTAAAGATATCAGACCGAATGTAATCACCGGATTTTACAAACTGATCATAATAAGCCAGCTTATCAAAAAGATAAAATAACAGGGCAAAGGTATGCTGTACCACAGATTGGGTGGAATAGGCCCTGACATTTGCCACAGCAATTTCCCTCTGATTTGTATAGTTAAAATCCACAATATTGGTTCCAGTACCAGTGATACAGATCAATTTCACATTCAATGCTGCCTTCAGTGTTGATTCGTTCATAGGCACCTTATTGACGATTACAACATCTGCATCACCAATCCGTTTCTCATCCTCGAGTGGATTGGAACTGGAATATTTTATTACATTTCCGAGCTGTTCAAATGGAGCCAGGTCAACATCATTACCAAGAGTATTGGTCTCAAGGAATACTATCTTCATGCGTGCTTTATCTTTTCCTATCATCATACACCCTTCTGCTTCTATTATTCTCTTATCGAATTCGCTCCGGGAATCCAACTTTCTTCTGGACCTTCCTTACGGTTTTATTGGCATAGTATCCTGCTTTTTCAGCATTCTGTTTAATGATACTATCAATATAGGCCTTGTCCTTGTTTAGCTCTTCTACTCTATCCTGGATGGGCTTCAACATAGCGACTACCGATTCCCCTACGGCTAGCTTAAATTCTCCGTATCCGGCATGTGCAAATTCCTTCTCAATCTCAATTACATTCTTACCAGTCGCCGAACCATAGATGTCAATCAGATTACTAATCCCAGGTTTATCCTCAGAATAGCGAACCTCATTATCAGAGTCTGTAACGGCTCTTTTAAACTTACGAATTATTGTATCTGGGTTGTCCATCAGGTAGATGCTTCCGTTGATATTTTCATCGGACTTGGACATCTTCTTCTCTGGCTCCTGAAGACTCATTATCCTAGCACCAACTTTACCGATATAGGGCTCTGGTATTGTAAATACATCGCCATAGATCCCATTAAACCGTTCTGCAATATCTCTTGTAATCTCCAAATGCTGTTTCTGATCTGAGCCAACCGGTACTACATCTGATTGGAACAAAAGAATATCTGCTGCCATCAGTACTGGGTAAGTAAATAAACCTGCATTGATGTTGTCCGAATGCTTGGAAGCCTTATCCTTATACTGGGTCATACGGTTTAATTCCCCCATATAGGTAAAGCAATTTAAAATCCAACTAAGCTCCGCATGAGCTGGTACATGGGATTGGTAATAGATGCAGTTCTTATTCGGATCTAAACCAGCTGCAATATAAAGAGTAAGTAGCGCTCTAGCCTTACGACGTAGCTCTGCCGGGTCCTGTCGAATTGTAATAGAATGCATATCTACCACACAATAAAAACATTCGTATTCATCCTCTAAGGTAACCCAGTTCTTTAAAGCACCCAAATAATTGCCGAGATGAAGGGTGCCTGTTGACTGCATACCCGAGAATAATGATTTCTTTCCATCTAACATAATTTCACATCCTAAATCAATATAGTGTTACAAAACATAATGCGACTTCGTAGAGATTTCAAACACAGATCATACTGGAAACCCATTCTTACTCCAAACTCTACTGTCGTAATTTATAAGAATAAAATATTACCTCACTCAAATATATAAACAAAGTAAGTAAAAGTCAATGCTTACTTCATTAGTAAGGGAACCAATTCACTCAATGAATCCACTGCCATATCGTATTCCTTAACATCCCCAAAGCCATAGCGAGCATAGATAAAGGGTACTCCTGCAGTTTTACTGGCGTTGGCATCCCCCTGGGTATCACCAACGTAAACAGGATTTTGTAGGTTATTTCGCTCCATTATAAGCTTGATATTGTCTGCTTTTAATTTACCTGAATTTCCTGGGCATTCAAAATCAAGAAAATATGGCTTGAGGTTAGGATAAACCTCTAGAAAACACTCAATATAGCCAGCCTGGCAGTTACTTACGATGTACAGCTTAAATTGCTTCTGAAGCTCCTTTAGAGTTTCCTCTAAGCCTTCAAACAATCTGGCACCGGTCTTAGCCAGATATTCCGTTTCATAATCGCAGCACTCCCTAATCGCTTTTATCGCTTGATCATGTGAAACGCTTTTAAAAAGCTTTACACCGATTTCATCCAAGGGTAGGCCAAATAGAGACTTCAATACATCTGCATTGACCTCATCCGTAATCTCTGGATACTTTTCCTTTAACACCTCATTAAACGCATCCGCTACCTCAGGAGTGGAATCCCATAGGGTGCCATCTAGATCAAATATAACACTATCATACATAGTCATTTACCTTATCCTTCTATTGATTATTATTTATATTATCGTATTTACTTAAGTTGATTTATTACTTCTAAATGCTAATAACAGATAATTTCTTTCATAAACTGCATCTATAATAATGCCTAATGTGGACCAAATTGTCAACCCCATCGGCATTGTTTCTTCACCCCAAAGCAATTGCTTTCTTGAACTGCCATTGTATTCACCTTATTCGAAATAGCAATATGCCAATCCAGATAATCGTGTTATAATATATAGACTAAATAACTGAAAGGTACGGTGATATTATGAAGCAAATCGCTAGCTTTACCATAGACCATATGAAATTACTTCCGGGAGTATATGTATCCAGAAAAGACCGGATTGGAAATGAAACCATAACAACCTTTGACCTTCGTATTACAAGACCTAACTTTGAAACAGTAATGGAAACTGGTGAAATCCACTCCATTGAGCATCTTGGAGCAACCTTTCTTCGTAACCAAGAGGATTATGCCGATAAGGTTATTTACTTCGGGCCGATGGGTTGCCGAACAGGATTTTATCTACTGTTGGGTGGGGATTATACCTCAAAAGACATCGTGCCCCTAATGATTAAAATGTTCGAATTTGTCCAGGATTTTGCTGGAGATATTCCTGGGGCGACCGCAGAAGGCTGTGGTAACTTCTCCGATATGAACCTAGAACTGGCCAAGCAATATGCCAAACGCTACCTAGAGCAAGTACTTTACAAAGCGAATGACTCCACCTTGAACTATCCGATATAAAGTATAACCTGACTTATGACTCTTGAACCAATCATGGTGATTTGTTAGCAAATCGTTTTGCATCATTATCCAGACTGTGAATATACTGTAATGAGTATATCATATGGGGGATAGTATGGCAGATAATGATATAAGACATACCGCAGAAATATTTAAAACCATTCTGCCTTTTGTTGATGTCAGGACAAAGACAACCATAGATTTACTTATCAAGTTTTATGAGCTAATAGGTGCTCTCCAAAACTTTCGAAGGAATAGTAATATTGCTAGTCCAAGTTCTTCAAACGAACATCAAAATATGGATTTAGAAGCAATGTTCACTAAGTTAAAGCCTGTCTGTAATGATCGTGAAAAATCCTTTGTTGATCAGATGCTCAGTATCTTTCAAGCGAAACGGACCATGGAAATGTATAACAACTATATGTCCATGATGAAATCCATGCAGGGGGAGGATGGCGATTCCCAGACCGAGGGTGGTTTTGGAGGCTTGGATTTCGCCAAGAATCTAGCTGGTTTTGATTTTTCCTCTTTCTTCGGTGGTAATTCAAAAACGGAAGCCTCTGATGGATCTGAGAATGGTTTTTCCTTTGGGTCAAGTTCCGGTATTGATCTAAGCTCGATCTTCGGTACCGGCTCCGCAATCCCTAAGTCGTCTAACTCGAATATAGAGGATACAGATAATTTGGAGGATCCCGAAGATTCGGAGGATAACGATTCCTCCTTAGATGCCTTCAAGGCAGCTCTAGAAGAGGCTTTGGCCGCTGCTTCAGTGAACTCGAATGAGGATGTATCACAAGAAGCTCCAGTAGACTCTTCTACAGCAACTTCAACCGATAATTCTTCAGATTCATATAATAATTCA